>DASWMR010000671.1:0-2678 GCA_036399635.1 Actinoplanes sp.
ATCGTGACCACCGGGGTTCGCGCCGCCGTCCGCCGGGCCCTCGCCCACGCCCGCCTGGCCGCTGGTGATGTCGTCGTCGCTGAGTGACATGACAGCTCCTTGTGGTTCTGGTGTTCTCTTTGGTGGAGACCTGGTCGTACCCCGCGCCGATCATGTCTAACCCGTCCCGTTCCGGGTAACGCCGCACACGTGCTCACCATCGGGACGTCCGGCTGGCAGTACCGGGACTGGCGACCGGCCCGGGGCGCGGACGAGGCCGGCTACCTCTACCCGGGTGGCCTGCCGCAGCGGCTCTGGCTGGAACACTACGCCGAGCGGTTCGACGTGGTGGAGGTCAACAACGCGTTCTACCGGCTGCCCGAGCGGTCGACGTTCCAGCAGTGGCGCGACCGCACGCCGGCCGGTTTCGAGTTCGCGGTGAAGATGAGCCGCTACCTGACCCACGTGAAGCGGCTGAACGACCCGGCCGAGCCGGTCGCCCGGTTCCTGGAGCGGGCCGAGGCGCTCGGCGACAAGCTCGGCCCGGTGCTGCTCCAGCTCCCGCCCACGTTGCGCGCCGACCTGGACGCCCTGGACAAGACGCTGTCGCTCTTCCCGGAGCGGGTGCGGGTGGTGGTGGAGCCGCGGCACGACACCTGGTTCACCGACGACTGCCGGCGGCTACTGGAACGACACGGCGCGGCGCTGTGCTGGGCCGACCGCAAGGGCCGGGCGATCACTCCGTTGTGGACGACTGCGGCGTTCGGCTACCTGCGGCTGCACGAGGGTCGGGCCCGGCCGTGGCCGCGGTACGGCCGGGCGGCCCTGACCACCTGGGTCGAGCGGCTGGCGGACGTGTCGCAGGCGTACGTCTTCTTCAACAACGACCCGGGCGGCGCCGCGGTGATCGATGCCGGGGTGCTGGCGGCGATCGCCGCCCGACGGGGCGTGCGCACCACCCGCACGCCCGACATCAAGGATCGGCCGTAGGGTGGGCGGGTGCGCAACCTCGAGTTGAACGGCCGCCGGCCCGACCTCGGCGAGATGCAGCGGCTGGCCACCGGCAACTACGGTCACCACACCTCGATGCAGGTGCGCGACCATGCGGTACGCGGCCTGGCCCTGCACTTCGCCCGGCTGGCCGACGGGAACGACGAGTTCTTCGACTGGTCGATGGGGGTGGACGAGGAGCACCGCCTGCGCGAGCTGATCCGGCACGCGCTCGGCGACACCGCGGACGCTTCGGTACGGGTCGGCTTCGTGCCCGGCCCGCAGGCCGGTGGCCCGCCATCGGTGCTGATCTCGGTCAGCGACCCGATGCCGGAGACTCCTCGGCCGCCGCTGCGGGTGCGCACCGACCCCTGGCAGCGCGACTGGCCCGAGCACAAGAACGCCGCGACGATGGGACTCACCGTCGCCCACCGCCGGGCGAAGCAGGCGGGCTACGACGACGCGCTCTTCGTCGGCGCCGACGACCTGGTGAGCGAGGGCACCACCTGGAACGTCGTGCTGTTCGACGGCGACCAGGTGGTCTGGCCGCAGGCGCCGATGCTCAAGGGCATCACCATGGTGCTGCTCCAGATCGCGCTGTCGATGCAGGGCACGCCGTGGACGCTGCGCCCGGTCACCGCGGCCGAGCTGCCGCAGTTCACCGGGGCGGCCGCGACGAACTCGAGCTGCCCGGCCCAGCCGATCGCCGCCGTCGACGGCACGACGTTCCCGGCCGCCGACAAGCTCACCGCCCTGCTTGCCGACGTCTGGCAGTCGGTCCCGTTCGACGAGCTGTAACCCGATCCCGCCCGGTCGCCCGATCGACGCGGGCAGGGCTTGCTGACGTCGTCAGGTTTGCTGGTCCGACCCGAGGAGGTCGATCAGGGTCGCCGCGTTTCGCTGGGCGAAGTCGCCGTAGCAGTTGTTCATGAAAACCTGGGTGCGGTCGGCCTGGTCGGCCAGGGCGCGCAGCTTGGGCGCCCACTCCCGCAGTTCCGCCGGCGAATAGTGATAGCCGAACTTCTCGTAAATGTTCTTGCTGGTCCACTTCTCGCTGTGGCCGTGGAAGCGGACCACGGCGAGGTCGGCAGTTGCCTCGACGATCGGTGGCACCGACGACTTGTGCCCCTGCGGCATGTCGACGCAGACGAACGGCAGCTTGTGCGCGCGCAGGAAGTCGAGCGTCTCGTTGCGGTTGGCGCCGTCGAACCAGGTGGCGTTGCGGAACTCGAAGACCGGCCGCAGCGGCTTGCACCGGGCCGCCACCTCGAGCAGATACTCCTTGTTCGACTTGCGGATGCCGAACCACGGCGGGAACTGGAACAGCACCGCGCCCAGCTTCCCGGCCTCGGTCAACGGGTCGAGCGCCGAGAGGAAACGGCTCCAGATCTCCTCGTACGTCTGCGGTTTGAGATCGCCGGGGTAGACGTTCTTCTTGTCGGTCGCCGGTCGCAGGTCCTTGTAGATGGCCGACACCCGGGTGGGGTGGCCGGTCAACAGGCTGAACGCCTTGATGTTGAAGGTGAAGCCGGCCGGCGTGCGCTGCGCCCACAGCCGGGTGGTCTGCTCGGCCGGCGGCCCGTAGTAGGTCGAGTCGACCTCGACCACCCGGAACTGCTCGGCGTAGTAGGCCAGGCGCTTCTCCGGGCTGTTCGCCTCCGCGGGGTACCACCCCGACTCGAGCAGGGTCTTGTCGGTCCAGGACGCCG
>DASWMR010000672.1:0-6841 GCA_036399635.1 Actinoplanes sp.
CGTACGGCGAGGACGGCACCCCGCTGACCGACGGCATCCACCTGGACAACGGCCTCGGCGGCGCCCTCCTGCTGGAACTGGCTCTGGCGGGCCGGGTCGACGTCAAGGACAAGCGGGTGGTCGTCCTCGATGCCACCCCGACCGGTGACCCGGTGGTGGATCAGGCCCTGGCCCGGCTCGCGGGCACCGACAAGGACCGCAAGCCCGGCCACTGGGTGACGAAATTCGCCAAGGACGCCCGGCCGCGGGTGCTCGGCAAGTTGGTCGAGGACGGCGTGCTGACCGTGGAGAAAGACAAGGTGCTCTGGGTCTTCCCGCGCACCAGGTACCCGTCGGCCGACGGCGGCGAGCCGGTCGCCGAGACCGAGGCGCGGCAGCGGATGCGGGCCGCCCTGCTGGGCTCGGGTGCGGCCGAGCCGCGTACGGCTGCGCTCTGTGCCCTGGTGGCCGCGACCGACCTGGACCGCAAGGTCTTCGCCGACCTGGACCGCAAGCGGGTGCAGGCCCGCGTGAAGGAGATCGGCGAGGGCGCCTGGGCGGCCACCGCGGTGCAGAAGACGATCGATGAGATCCAGGCCGCCATCATGATCGCGATCGTCGCGTCGACGACCGCGGCCACCGCCGGGGCCGGCGGCTAAGCCTGTTTTTCGAGCGAGCGCAGTAGGACCGTGGCGACGTCCACCACCTCGACGTTGTCCTGTTCGCCCTTGCCGGTCACGCCGTCGCCGATCATCGTGTAGCAGAACGGGCAGCCGACCGCGATGGTCTTCGCGCCGGTGGCCAACGCCTCCTCGGTGCGCTCCACGTTGATCCGCTTGCCGATCTTCTCCTCCATCCACATGCGCGCGCCGCCGGCGCCGCAGCAGAAGGAGCGTTCCGAGTTGCGCGGCATCTCCACCAGGTGGGCCGCCTGGCCGAGCACTTCGCGGGGCGCGTCGAACACCCGGTTGTGCCGGCCCAGGTAACACGGGTCGTGATAGGTGACGTCGCCCTCGATCGGCTGGACCGGCGTGAGCTTGCCCTGCTTGACCAGGTGGGCCAGGAGCTGGGTGTGGTGCACCACCTCGACCTCGAGACCCAGCTGCTGATACTCGTTGCCGAGCGTGTTGAAGCAGTGCGGGCAGGTGGCCACGATCTTCTTGACGTTCGCCTCCTGCAGGGTCCCGACGTTCTCCTGGGCCAGCATCTGGAAGAGGAACTCGTTACCGATCCGGCGGGCCGGGTCGCCGGTGCAGGTCTCGCCCTCGCCGAGGATCGCGTAGTCGACGCCGGCGGAGTGCAGCAGCGTCGCCACCGCCCGGGTGGTCTTCTTCGCCCGGTCCTCGAACGCGCCGGCGCAGCCGACCCAGAAGAGGTACTCGAAGTCGTCCCGCTCGCCGACCCGGGGCACCTCGAAGTCCAGGCCCTTGGTCCAGTCCTCGCGGGTGTTCTGCGGCGCGCCCCAGGGATTGCCCTTGTTCTCCAGGTTGCGCAGCATGACGCCGGCCTCAGCCGGGAAGTTCGACTCGATCAGCACCTGGTAGCGGCGCATGTCGACGATGTGGTCGACGTGCTCGATGTCGACCGGGCACTGCTCCACGCAGGCACCGCAGGTCGTGCACGACCACAGCACGTCCGGGTCGATCACGCCCTGCTCGTCCTCGGTGCCGACCAGCGGCCGGTTCCCCTCGGCCAACGCCAGCACGTCGAGGTGCGCCAGCTGGGCCTCGGTGGCCCTCTCCTCACCGGTCAGATCCCGGCCACCGCCGGCCAGAAGATAAGGAGCCTTCGCGTACGCGTGATCACGTAACGACAGCACCAGGAGCTTGGGGGACAGCGGCTTAGCGGTGTTCCAGGCCGGACACTGCGACTGGCACCGCCCGCACTCCGTGCAGGTCGAGAAGTCGAGCAGGCCCTTCCAGGTGAACTGCTCGACCTGGGCGACGCCGAACTGGTCCTTCTCCGGGTCGGCCTCTTCGAAGTCGAGCGGCTTGCCGTCGCTCATCATCGGGCGCAGCGCGCCGAGGCCGGAGCCGGCCGGCTTCTCCGGGCTGCGCTTGAAGTAGATGTTGACGAACGCCAGGAAGCGGTGCCAGGCCACGCCCATGGTCGGGTTGAGCGAGATGGTGATCAGCCAGCCCATCGAGATGAAGAGCTTGACCAGCGCGACCCAGGTCGGCCCGTCGGCGGCGGCCGGCAACAGGGCGCCGACCCCGTGGCTGAGCGGAGTGGCCCAGGCCGGGAACTCGAAGGTGTCATTGGCGACCTTGAAGCCGCGGATCAGGAAGCCGCAGACGAGAACGCCGACGATGATCGCCTCGACGAAGTAGCCCTGCCACATCGTCGAACCGGTGAACCGGCTCCGCTGCGCGCGCTTCGACCGCTGGCGCACGAAGATCAGGTAGAGGATGCCGGCCATGCCGAGGATGCCGATCCACTCGGTGACGAAGCCGTAGACCAGCCAGTGGCCGACGATCGGCAGCCCGCCCTCCGGGTCGACGACCTCGAAGTACGCCTCCACGACCAGCAGGAACAAGATCATGAAGGAGACCATCACGAGCCAGTGGGCCGCGCCGATCGCGCTCCACTTGAGCATGCGCGTATGGCCGAGCGTCTCGACCAGCATGGTCTTGACGCGCGGGCCTTTGTCACCGGCGAGCCGCTCGGGATCGGGCCGGCCCTGCCGGATGACGGCGGTGATGGTCAGCACGGCACGCACCGCGAGGACGATCGCCACGAGCGTGACGGCGCCGGCCAGGACGGTGGCGACGATCTGCGCGATGCCCATGCGTTGTGCCTCCTCGATCGGCAATCGCACTCATGTTACCCACGAGTAATCGACTGCCGCACGGGCCTAGGTCTTCGTCAGGCGAAAGCGCACCCCGCAGCGGTAGCGGGATGCGCTTTAACCGGACGAAACCACCCTACCCGCGCGAAGCGGGCACCGCGGGTCCTACCGCCAGCGCGAAAGGATGCCCAGCGAGGCGACCATGCACCCGAAGCCCACCGCCAGGTTCCAGTACCGCCAAGCCTCGACCGGGTACTGCTGGGAGGACAGGTAGTACACGACCAGCCAGGCGATGCCGATCACGATCAATGCCACCGCGGTGAACGGCAACCAGACCGGACTCGGCTTCTTGGACGCCGCGGCGACCGCCGGGCGGACGTCCGTCGGCGGGGTGTAGATCTTCTTCTTGCGAACCTGAGACTTCGGCACGGTGCTCTCCTGAGGGCAACAAGTGGTGAACAACCCACCGCTGAGCGGCTCCGGAGTCCGGAATGCTGCCCGTGGCGAATACTGTTCGACAGCTAGCGTAGTCAAGGCACCGCGCGGACCGGCACCCGCCAGGCAAGGAAAATGTCCGGCAGGCGCCGCGACGGCGTTTTCGGGGAGGACAGGTAGGTGGATTACACGACCGGCGCGCCCTCTTGGCGGCTCGTGCTCCGGCGTGCGCTCGGCGCCCTGCGGCCGCGTCGACGGACCGAGCGGACCCGCGGTTGGTCCCTCGTGGTTCCGCTGATTGCGCTGGCTGCGGGCCTGCTGTTCACCACCTCAGCGACAACCGCGGGCGGTACGGCGTTGCGCGACGACCGCCGTCCACAGCTCGCCCAGCTGATCGCAGACAAGCGCGTACGCCTCGAAGCCCGCGAGTCGGCCGCCGCGAAACTTCGCGCCGAAGTCGACCAGGACACCGCCCGGCTCGCCGAGGTCGATCAGCCGGTGAACGAATCCCGGCAGCGGGCGGACGCCTTGCGGGCGCCGGCCGGCTTCACCGCCGTGCGCGGTCCGGGCCTCACGGTGACCCTGAACGACTCCTCCCGCCGGCAGAGCGAGTTCGGCACCCAGAACGCACCGGACAACGACGACCTGGTCGTCCACCAGGGCGATGTGCAGGCCGTCGTGAACGCTCTCTGGGCCGGTGGGGCCGAGGCAATGTCGATCATGGAGGTCCGTGTCATTTCGACGAGCGCGGTACGCTGTGTCGGCAATACGCTGCTACTTCACGGTCAGGTCTTCTCGCCTCCGTTCCGGATCACCGCGATCGGCGAACCCCCAGCCATGCGTCGCGCGTTGGAGTCCGCGGAGGGAGTCCAGCAATTCCGTGATGCGGTTGCCGACTTCGGCCTCGGCTATTCCGAAACCGTCGAGAGGAACGTGACTGTGCGGGCGTACGACGGGTCGAGTGACCTCCGATCCGCGCGGGTCGCCGAGTAATGGTGACGACCGACAACCTGCCACCCGACTCGGGACGGCATCGCGCGCCCGACGCGGAAGCCCAGACGGCGTACATTCCGCGGCTCTCCGACGCCTCGCCCGACGGCGTGCCGGGCGGTCCGCTCGCGCCGCCGGTCGGGCTGAGCGGTTCCGCGCCGGAAACCGCCAGGCTTCACCCGGACGAGGCCGTGCGCCAGCGCATCGCGGCTGCCCGGGAGGCGGCCGCGAGAACGATGGGCGGGGCCGGCGGGCCGATCGCGCCTAACGTGCCGATCATCGCCCCGCCAGCAAGCACGCCGCCCTTAGCCACCCCGCCACCGATCATTCCCGGGCCGCCGGAGTGGCCGCCGCCGGCCGTGGCAGCGACCGGACGGGTGCCCAGCTACCCGGAGCCGCCGGCACGGACCGCGCAGGAGGACTTCGACTTCTTCGCCGCGGCCGCTGCCAGGCAGAGCGCACCGGCGACCCCGATGCAGCAGCCCTTCGTTGCTCAGCCCCCCGCCGTCCAGCCCGTCGCCCAGCCCTCCGTCGCCCAGCCCGGCGTCGCCCAGCCCCCCGTCGCTCAGCCCTCCGTCGCCCAGCCCGGCGTGGCGCAGGTCCCGGTGCGGCCCGGTGTCGCCGCGGTGAACCGCCCGGCGTGGCAGGACCCGAACGAGACAGCCGTCATCCGGCCGTCGGAGGCGCACACCGGCATGATCCCCGTGCTGCGGCGCCCGGAAGCCGTGCCTCCCACAGCCGCGGCGACTACCGCGCTTTTCTCCGCGGTTCCCGGCGCGGCCTCCGAGGCCGCGAAGGCGCAAGCCGAGCCCGACGCGGCTCTAGGCGCCGCACCGGTCGCCCCCGCCCGGCCCGGCAGCTCCGCGCCCGGCTTCGGACCCGGCTTCGGACCCGGGTCTGGTCCCGGCGGCTCTGGTTCCGGCGGAGATGGCGAGGACAAGGGCGTGAAGCCGAAGCGCGGGGAGAAGGTCGTCAAGCTGCGAGCCGAGCAGACCGAAGAGGGCTACAAGAGCGTCTACTCCGAGCTGACCCGGCCGTCCCGGATCCGCAGCGCGGTGCGGGTGGCCGGCGAGCTCATGATCACCTTTGGGCTGATCGTGCTGCTCTTCGCGGGCTACGAGGTGTTCGGCAACTCGGCGAAGGTGCAGAACGAACAGGACTCGCTCGGCCAGGAGCTCGACCAGGTGTGGGACACCCCGACGGTCGGGGCGAGCGCGTCCGCGGCGGCCCCGACCGCGCCGGGCACCGACCTGGTCGGCCGGCTCTACATCCCCAAGATCGGCAAGAAGTGGGTGGTCGTCGACGGCGTTCAGCCGGCCGACATCCGGTACGCGCCGGGCCACTACCCGGACAGCGCGAAGCCCGGACAGATCGGCAACTTCTCGGTCGCCGGCCACCGGATCAAGAAGATCTTCTGGCGGCTCGACGAGCTCCAACCCGGCGACGTGATCGGGGTGGAGACCAGGGACCGCTGGTACGTCTATCGCGTGTATGGCCAGCAGGTGGTCAAGCCGAGCGCGATCGAGGTCGTCGCCCCGGTACCGAACAAGCCGCGCGCCAAGGCGACCACGGCCCTGCTGACGCTGACCACGTGCAACCCGAAGTTCAACAACTACCAGCGCCTGATCGTGCACGCCGAGCTGACCTCCACGGTCGTTCGCGACCAGGCCCTGCCCGACGCCGGCATGCCTGCCGAGATCAAGGCGAAGTAGCGGCCATGTACTCCTGGATTTGGCGCAAGCTGCCATTCGGCTTCTGGGGCAAGCTGACCGGCTCGGTCGGCCTGGCCGCGGCGACCGCGGCGCTACTCTGGTTCGTCGTCTTTCCCTGGGCGACTCCCCTGCTGCCGTTCGACGACGTCCAGGTCACCGGCACGCAGCAGGACGCGGGTGTCGGCAATCCGGACTCGGTCGATCCGAGCAACCCCGATGAGGGGCCGGACGAAATCCCGTACAGCACCGAGTCGAACGCGCCGCATCCCTCCGAGACGGCCACCCCGAAGAAGTCCAAGACCCCCGCCACGACGATCCCCGGTGAGTGACCAGTGCGCATTCTTGTGATCGACAACTACGACTCGTTCGTCTTCAACCTGGTGCAGTACCTCGGCCAGCTGGGGGCGGAGTGCACCGTGCGGCGCAATGACGAGATCAGCGTCGCCGAGGCCGGCACCTTCGGCGCCGCGGGCATCCTGCTGTCGCCGGGGCCGGGCACTCCGGAGCGGGCCGGCATCATGATGGACGTCATCGGAGCGTACGCCGGGAAGGTGCCGATGTTCGGTGTTTGCCTCGGGCATCAGGCGATCGGGGCCGCGTTCGGGGGCACCGTGACCCGCGCCCCGGAGCTGCTGCACGGCAAGACCTCCGAGGTGCACCACCGGGGCACCGGCGTGTTGGCCGGGCTGCCCGAGCCGTTCACCGCGACCCGCTACCACTCGCTCGCCGTGCTGCCCGAGACGCTGCCGGACGAGATCGAGGTGACCGGCCGCACCGAGTCGGGTGTGGTGATGGCGATGCGGCACCGCGAGCTGCCGATCGAGGGCGTGCAGTTCCACCCGGAGTCGGTGCTGACCGAGGGCGGCCACACGATGCTCGCGAACTGGCTGGCCTCCTGCGGCCTCACCGAGGCGCTGGACCGGGCTCCGGCGCTGGC
>DASWMR010000673.1:0-5869 GCA_036399635.1 Actinoplanes sp.
ACCCGAACAGCAGGGAGGTCGCGTCGGTCGACGCGAAGTTCCAGACGTCGGCGACGGTCCCCGCCCAGACGTACGTCTGGCAGGGCATAGCCGCGCACTGACCGAGCCGCGCACTGACCGAGCCCGCCACCGCCGTCACCCGGCGGTGGCGGCCGCTTCGTCGCGCGGGGCGGGGGACTCCCGGTTGGTGCCGGCCTTGAAGCGGACCGCCCGGTGGGTGCCGTCGCAGAACGGCTTGATCGCGGACTTGCCGCATCGACACAGGGCGATCGTGTCGCGACCCGGGTCGATCGGCTCGCCGTCCGGGGTACGCAGCTCGAAGTCACCGCGAACGATCAGCGGGCCGTCCTCGTACGGGACAATCGTGGTGGACATGGGGGGCAGGATCCCCTCCCCGGCGATGTTGAAACCGACTGTTTGCCGCGCTCTGACCAGGGCAGTCAGTCGACATGAAACTTCCCTCGGCTCGCGGCCCGGTGTCGGCCGGGCTGATCGACGCACTCAACGGCAACGGGTCCGGGCTGCCCCCCGCCCGCCCGGACGGCGAGGACGATCTGCAGCTCGCCCTGTTCGTCTGCTACGAACTCGCCTACCGCGGCTGGGACGGCGTCGACGACCGATGGGAGTGGAACCCGGGCCTGCTCACGGTGCGGGGGGCGCTCGAGGAACAGTTCGAGGCCGGGCTGCACGACCTGGCCGGGCCGCCCACGCCGGCCGACCCGGCGACCGTCCCCGCCCAGCTGGCCGGGATCGTCGCGGCGGACGACGGGCCGTCGCTTTCCGGCTATTTGCGCAGCCGGGCGACGTACGAGCAGTTCCGGGAATTCGTGGCCCTGCGGTCGGTCTATCACCTGCGCGAGGCCGACCCGCACACCTGGGCGATCCCGCGGCTGTCCGGTCGGCCGAAGGCCGCGCTGTTGGAGATCCAGATCGACGAGTACGGCGGTGGCGTCCTCGAGCGGATGCACCAGGAGCTGTTCAAGCAGACCATGCGGTGGTTCGGCCTCGACCTCAGCTACGGCGGGTACGTGGACACGGCGAGCGCGGCCACCCTGGCCAACAACAATCTGATGTCGCTGTTCGGTCTGCACCGACGGAACCGGGGAGCACTGATCGGGCACCTGGCCGCGTACGAGATGACGTCGTCACTGCCCAATCGTGCGTACGCCAACGGGTTGCGCCGTCTCGGCGGTGACCGGGCCGCCACCGCCTTCTACGACGAGCACGTGGAGGCGGACGCGGTGCACGAGCAGATCGCCGCGCACGACCTGTGCGGGTCGTTCGCCGCCGCGGAGCCGGAACTGGCCGGGGATGTGCTCTTCGGCGCGCGGTGCGCGCTGGCCCTGGACGCCCGCTGGGCCACGGGCCTGCTCGACGCCTGGTCGGCGGGCCGGTCCGGGCTGTACGCACCGTCCTGACGGTTCCGGCTCGCTGCATCCTGGGCTGCACCCGCACCCTGGCCGACGTCTTCGCTTGTCGGCTGGGTTCGCTTGTCGGCTGGCTTCGCCTGTCGGCTGGCTTCGCCTGTCGGCTGGCTTCGCCTATCGGCTGGCTTCGAGGGTGAGGATGAAGACGCTGCCGTGTGGGTCGTTGTCGCGGTGCTGCACGGTTCCGCCGTTCGCCTCGGCGAGGCTCGCCACGATGTGCAGACCTAGGCCGTGTCCCTGGGCGCCGGTGTCGCCGGCCCGGGTGAACCGGTCGAACAGGTGAGCACGCAGCCCGGCCGGTATCCCGGCACCCTGGTCGTGCACGGCGACCGCGATCCGCTTCCCGGTGCGGCGCACCGTGATCCCGGTGGCGCCGCCGCCGTACTTGGCCGCGTTGGTCAGGAAGTTGACCATGATCTGCTGCAGGTGGGCCGGGTTGGCCGACACCTCGGTCTCCTCCGGGCAGTCGATCGGCACCTCGGCGTCGGCTGCGTCGAGCGCGTCGCGCAGGGCCGCCGCCAGCGGCACCGGCCGTCGCTGCGCGGTGATGACTCCGCCGTCCAGGCTGCACATCGCGAGCACGCTGTGCCGCAGCCGGTCGATCCGGTGTGCGGCCCGCATGATCTTTTCGAGGGCGCCGCCCGCGGCTGGGGGTAGGTCCTGCTCGGCCAGGCGCTCGCCGTAACCGATGATCGTCGACAACGGCGTGCCGATGTCGTGCGAGAGCATGCCCATCAGGTCCAGCTTGAGTAGGTTCGCGCCCTCCAGCCGCTCGTTGTGCTCAGTCAGCTCGGCGAGCGCGATGTCCCGCTCGCGCTCCACACGCAGCTGTTCGGTGATGTCCTGAACGATCCCGACGAGGTGGGAGGCCCGGCCGTCGGCGTCCCGGACCAGGCGCACCCCGACGCGTACGTCGACCGGATGCCCACGGCGGTGCATGAGACGCTTGGTCCGCTCGTAGGAGTCGCTGTCGCCGGCGAACAGCCCGGCGGTCAGGCGGGTGTCCTCGGCCCGGTCCTCCGGGTGGGTGATCGCCGACTTCGACAACCCGTACAGCTCATCCGGGGAATAACCGATCATCGCCGCGTACGCCTCGTTGACGTGCCGGAACCCCCCGTCCAGCCCGGTCAGCGCCTGCCCGATGGTGGACTGGTGGAACTGCACCCGGAACTGCCGCTCGCTGGCGGCCAGGTCCTCCTGCGCCCGGCGCTGCTCGGTGATGTCAGTGTCGGTCTCGATCACCTCGGGCCCGCTGCCGTCTGCCGCCGGCCGCAGCACGTGCCGGCTCAGCGAGACGATCGTGCGCCCGTCGGTGTGCCGGTGCGTCACCTCGCCCTGCCAGGCGCCGGTGGCACCGAGGGACTCCTCGACCTCCGGCAGGTCCTTCGGGAAGCCGGTGTCCAGCAGCAGGTTGATGTTGCGGCCCAGGACGGCGTGCGCGGGCCAGCCGTACATCTGCTCGGCGCCCTTGTTCCAGGAGCGGATGGTGCCGTCGATGTCCCGCACGATGATCGCCGCCGGCGCCGCGTCGATCAGCTCGGCCTGCCGGCGCAGTTGCTCCTCGGCGTCTCGCCGTTCGCTGATGTCGTGCAGGAAGGCGTGGAAGATCAGCCGCCCGCCGTGGGTGGCCTGCAGGGTCAGCTCGATCGGGAAGCTGCGTCCGGCCCGGTCCATGGCCGGCAGCTGCAGGCGCTGGCCGGCCAGCCGGGACTCGCCGGTCGCACGCACCCGGGCCAGGCCCTCCGTGTGCTGTTCCCGGTGCGATTCCGGGATGATCAGGGTGGCGATGTCCAAGCCCACCGCCTGACGCCGGGAATAGCCGAACAGCGCCTCGGCGGCCGGGTTCCACTCCAGCACCGTGCCGGTGGCGTCGATCGACACGAAGGCGTCGTGCGACACCTCCAGGATCGCCCGGATGGTGGCCGCGTTCTGCTCGGCCTCGTCGGCGGCCCGGATCAGCGCGATCTCCGAGGCGACCGCGGCGGCGAGGTCGCGCAGGACCTCCAGCTCGCTCGCCGACCAGGTACGCGGGTGACCGTCGATGGCGCAGAACGAGCCCAGCGTCTGCCCACCGACGCAGATCGGGATTCCGGCGTACGCGATCACGCCGATCTCGGTGATGGCCACGTTGTTCCGCAGCCGGGCGTCGGTCCGCGCGTCCGAGACGACCAGCGGCGCGTCGTCGTCGACCACGTACTGACAGAACGAGTGCGACAGCGGGGTCTCGCCGGCCTCGGCCCAGCGCTTGGCCAGGCCGAACTGGCTGGCGAAGACCTGCCGGTCCCCGGTGACCAGGCTGACCAGGGCGGTCGGAGCGTTCAGCAGGCGGCTCGCGAGCGCGGTGAGCCGGTCCAGCCCGGGAGCCCGCGGCCGGTGGAGCAGGCCGGTGCCCTTGACGGCTGCGATGCGGTCGGCGTGCTCGGTCCGCCGTTCGTCGACCATGCCCGCTGCCTCTCCCCATGCCACTCCGGCTGTGCGGGTCGGCCGCCGCCCGGGGGACCGATGCGCCCGATAGGAAGAATCGGCATGGTTGGCCGGGAAATGAGCGTGAACGCGCCCGGCAGGCGCTCTTCAGGTCGCCGCGCTGCCGGTTCGCCCGGCCGGTTCGCCCTGCCGTTTCGCCCTGCCGGTTCGCCCGGCCGGTTCGCCCGGCCGGTTCGCCCTGCCGGTTCGCCCTGCCGGTTGCTCGTTGCCTGCCGGTTGCTCGTTGCCTGCCGGTAGCTCGTTGTTCCTGCCGGTTGTTAGTTCTCCCCGGCGAGGCCGGTCGTCTCGTGAGCTGCCGGTCCTCTCGTGAGTTGCTGGTTCTCCTCGTGAGTTGCTGGTTCTCCCCGCGAGTTGCGGGTTCTCCCCACCGGTTGCCGCTTCTCCCTGTGAGTTGCCGGTCTTCCTGTGAGTTGCCGCTTCTCCCTGTGAGTTGCGGGTCCTCCCGTGAGTTGCGGGTCCTCCCGTGAGTTGCGGGTCCTCCCGTGAGTTGCGGGTCCTCCCGTGAGTTGCGGGGAGGACCGCGGGTACTCGCCTAATCGGCCGTGTAAACGGGGTCGGCCACCGGCTCCGCAGGTGGGCGGAGGCCGGCGATCACCCGGCCCGCCACGGCCAGCGCCAGGCCGGCGACGCTCAGCGGCACCAAGAGTCGGGGAGTGGCGGAGACCCAGTAAGGGCTGGCGTTCACCCCGTCCTGGACGGCGTGCACGAGGCCCCCGGACAGCTGCGTTGACCGTGCCGCCAGGATGGCGGCCGCCGATGCGGGCAGGACCAGCGCCGCCATGGCCAGGTCGTACAGGGCTGTCACCAGCCGGCGGCGGCCGACCGGCAGCAGCCGCATCCGGCTCGCCGCGGCTGCGGCCAGGGGCCAGGCCACCAGCAGCGCGAGCAGGCCGCCGGTGATCGTCGCGGGCAGTGCCGCGGCCGGCTCGGCCGGCGAGAAATCGACCGACACGGCCGAGGCGTCCGGTGCGACGAACCCGGCGACCCGCATGCGCACCCCGTCGCGGGTGGCGTCGAACACGTGGCCGTGCTGCTGAGCGCCATCAGACGTGGGCAGGTCTCGGATGCTGGTGACGGTCCACCCGTCGGCCGATAGCCGGTCGCGGCCCACTTCGGGCGTCCAGCCCGGGGCCTCCACGACGCAGAGGACGCTCGGGGTGGTGACGTCCCAGGCCGACTCCGAGCGGTACACGGTTACGCGCTCCGAGCCGGGAGCCATCTGGGTCATCAGCGCGGTCACCGTGGCGTCGGTGGGCAGGGCGGTCAGCGTCTGCCCGGAAAGCCACGAGCCGGCGGCCGCACCGAAGGCGCCCAGTATGAAAGCGACCAGCACCGCACTGACCCGCACCAGAGGGCGGCCGGCGGGCAGCCGGAGGCGTTGCCGAAGTCCACTGATGACCAGATGCCAACCGTCGCCGGCGGCCGGCCGGCTCCGGCCCGGCTCGGCCATCTCCAGCAGGGTCGTGACGATGTCGTCGCCGTGCCGGCGGCGGAAGCCGCGCGGGTAGGCCAGCAGCAGCCGCCGATACTGCCGCTCGAGCCGAGGGTTACCGGCCGACCGGGCCGCGGTCATGCGAGGCCACCGAGCGGCTTGCGGGCGGTGCGCCGACCAGCGCGCGGCAGGCCGGGGACGATGTCGCCGGCGGAGCGGCGGCGCAGCTCCGCCTCGGCGGCGGAGGCGTTGCGGCGCAGCCGGTCGACCTGGGCGGCCAGCTTTCCCGCGCCGCCGGCGCTGAGCCGGTAGTAGCGGCGCAGCCGGCCGTCGACCGCCTCCTCCCGGTCGACCTCGACCAGGCCCTGCTCGGTCAGCCGGTCGAGCGCGCCGTAGAGGGTGCCCGGCCGCAGTTTCACCTCCCCATCGGACAGAGCGACGACGGACTGGACGATGCCGTATCCGTGCAGCGGCTGGGCCGCCAGCGCGGTCAGGATGAGAAAGGTCGGTTCCTGCACGGCCCCGA
>DASWMR010000674.1:0-11740 GCA_036399635.1 Actinoplanes sp.
ACTGGGCCAAGATCACGTACCGCGAGTTCGACAAGTGCCCGAAGTACGCCGGTCCCGGCAAGGACATCGACGAGACCCAGGTCGACTACGTCCGGCACGCCGACCTCACCGGCGACGGCCGGAAAGAGACAATCGTCTCCGCGTCCTGCCAGACCGCCACCTCGGGTAACCCGACCCGGGTCTTCGTCTACCACGGAACGAAGAAGATCCTGGACATCGGCAAGGGGTACTACCTGCTTTCCACCGACGCCAAGGCCAACGGCCGGACCCTGACGGTCAACGCCAAGGCGCTCAGCGAGCGGGCCGCGCTCTGCTGCCCCGACGTGGCGGTCACCTTCAAGTACCGATGGAACGGTTCCGGCTTCACCAAGGTGAGTGTCAGCCAGAAGCCGCTCGCTGCTCCCGGGGCGCGACGGTGACTCCCAGCACCCGCACCCTGACCGTCACCTCCGAGAACTTGCGGCCAGACGGAACCAAGACCTTCCTTGAGCTGAAGTACCACTGGGACGCCGACCGCTTCATCCCGCAGTCGCGGACCGAGCGCTAGCCGCCCGAACGGTGCGGGAGAGCAGCGATGGTCTCCCGCACCTACGGCAGCTTTCGCGTGCCTGGTTTGCACCGTCCTGGTTGTCTGGTCCCCGGCGGCTCGGTCAGAGGTCGTTGAAAGGCCGATGGAATTCTTCGACGGCACCGGGAAAGCGCATTCAATTTAGACATTGATGAAAGCAGTGCGCTGTCTGGCGAATGCCGGAGGACCGGGCTAGCGTCAGCCAGTCGGCGGAGTGCAGCCGAATTCCACCTCCGGCATTCACCGAAAGGCCTGCACATGAAACGACGTACGGCGGCGCTTCTTGCTGTCCTGACCGCGATGGGTGGGGCCGCCCTGGCCGGTTCTCCGGCACAGGCCAGTGACCGGCACCACATCCCCGGTTCGCACCCGAAGTGGGCGACCCCGGGCAATCGGGTCGCCGCCACCGTCGACAGTGCCAAGGTCAGCTTCCGGGTCTATCTGAATATGCGGGATCAGGCCGGCGCCGAGGCTGCCGCTCAGGCGATCTCCACTCCAGGCTCGGCGTCGTACGGCGCCTATCTCACGCCTGAGCAGGTCCGCGCCCGATATGCGCCGACGGCAGCCTCGGTCGCGGCCGTCCGGGCGTGGCTGACCTCGTCCGGCTTCACCGTCGGTGAGGTGCCGGTCAACCGCCTTTACCTGCCGGCCGCCGGCACCGTGGCCCGCATCGAGCAGGCGTTTGGCGTGGGGATCAACAACTACCGGGTCGCCGGCAAGGTCGTGCGGAGCGGAGATGCCGAGCTCAGCGTGCCGGCCTCAGTCGGTGGCCTGGTCTCCGGCGTGGTCGGCGTGGACAGCGCGCAAAACCTGATGAAGCCAAACAATGCCGGCGGCAGTCACGAGCAGGGCGCCTCGACCAAGGCCGCCGCCAGCGCCGAGCCGGCAGTGGTTCCACCGCCGGCCGGCTTCCGTAACGGCCGGCCGTGCAGCGCCTACTGGGCGCAGAAGCGGGACACCACCGATCCGGCATACGGTGGCGGCTTCCCCGATCCCCTGCCGTACGCACCCTGCGGTTACACCCCCACTCAGCTGCGCGACGCCTATGGCCTGTCCGGGCCGGTGCAGCAGGGCAGAGACGGCCGCGGCGTGACTGTCGCGATCACCGATGCCTTCGCCTCGCCGACGCTCTATGCGGACGCCGCCGAATACGCCCGCCGGCACGACCCGTCGCACCCGCTGCGGAAAAGCCAGTTCAGCCAACTGGTCTGGCCGGCGACCCCGGAGCTCGAGCCGGAGGACCAGTGCAACGCCGCCGGCTGGTACGGCGAGCAGACCCTCGACGTCGAGGCCGTGCACGCGATGGCACCGGGCGCCAACATCCTCTACGTCGGTGCCTCCGACTGCCTGGACTCCTCGCTGGACATCGCCCTGAACACTGTGGTCTCCAAGAACCTCGCCCAGATCGTCACCAACTCGTGGGGCGACCGCGGTGAGGACGTACCGGCCGCCGAGGCGAGTGCCTACCAGGCGATCGCCATCCAGGCCGCGCTGCAGGGAATCGGCCTGTACTTCTCGTCCGGCGACTCCGGCGACGAGGTCGCCAACCTGGGGACGCCGTCAGCCGACTTCCCAGCCTCGATCCCGTGGGTGACCGCGGTGGGCGGGACGAGCGTTGGCATCGACCGCTCCGGTAAGCGAGTCGTCGAGACCGGCTGGGAAACCGGCCGCAGCGTGCTCACCGACGGCGCCTGGGAGCCGCCGGCGCCCGGCGAATATCAGTACGGCTCCGGTGGCGGCACCAGCGTGCTGTTTGGAGAACCCCGCTATCAGAAGCGAGTTGTGCCGGACGCCCTGGCTCGTCAGAACCAGACCGGCAACAGGCGCGGACGGGTGGTGCCGGACATCTCGATGCTCGGCGACCCGACCACCGGCATGCTGGTCGGTGAGACGCAGACGTTCTCTGACGGCGTCTACTACGACGAATACCGCATCGGCGGTACCAGCCTGTCGTCGCCGCTGCTGGCCGGCTATGTCGCCGTCGCCGACCACATTGCCGGCCGCCGGCACGGCTTCATCAACCCGTCGCTCTACCGGATTGGCGTCGGCGGCCCGATCAAGGACGTCGTGCACCAGAACGGCGCCGCGGTGCGGGTCGAATACGCCAACGGCGAGAACGACGCCGACGGGCTGATCACCACGGTCCGTACCTTCGACTGGCCCTATCTGACGATCCACACCACCCGGAACTACGACAACGTCACCGGGCTGGGCACCCCAGCCGGCGCGGCTCTGCTGCGCAAGCTGTAAAACCGTTCGAAACGGGCCTGCCGGTGCTGCCGGCCGGCCCGATTTCGTTCGCTTGCCGTCGCTGGCCGGTCTTCGGCGACCTCACTGGCTTTCGAGGCGGGATCGGTCGGCGGGGATGGTGAACCAGAAACGGCTTCCGCCACCGGGGTTCTCGTCGACGCCGATACGCCCGCCGTGCTGTTCGATGATGCGCTTGCAGATGGCGAGGCCGAGCCCGGTGCCGGGGTAGGCACTGCTGTTGGCGCAGCGGTGGAACGTGTCGAAGGCCTTGGCGCGATCGGTCGCGGGGATGCCGATGCCGCAGTCGGTGACCTCGACAAGCACGGTGCCGGCGAGCTGCGTACCGGCGCTGATGTTGATCTGGGGTGTTACTCCGGTTTGGGTGTATTTGATGGCGTTGCCGACCAGGTTGTCGAGGACGTGCCGCAGGAGGGTGGCGTCGGCAAGCACATCCGGCATCGTCTCGGCCACGCTGATCTCGGGAGGGTTGACGGTGACGGCGTGGTCGGCGACGACGTCCGCGACCATCCCGCGCAATGACACCGAGGTTGGATTGAGGGTGTGGCCCGCCTTGGCGTAGGTGAGCAGGTCCTGCGTCAGCTGCGTCATGCGGTGCAGGCCCCGCTCGATCGCGGCCAGGTCGTGGGCGAAGCCCTCACCCAGGGTGGCCGCGTAGTCCGCCCGCAGCATGTCGATGTGCGCGGTGACGGTGGCGAGGGGGTTCTTCAGGTCGTGCGAGGCCATCACCATCAGGGTGCGCAGCTCGGCCGCTTCGTCGCTTTTCCCGCTGGCGGCCGGAAAGCTGGCGGCCGGGAAGCTGGCGGCCGGGAAGTCGTGGTCTGACATCAGGCGTACCCACCTGGATGCCTGGCGACGCCGACTGGCTCCACAGGCGGACCGACCCCGGACGCCGGAGCGCGACGGTGCCGGACGGTGTTCCGGACGACCCAGGGCCGTCCGCGTCTCTTTCCAGTTTCCCGTGCGCATCTCGTGCACTCCTTCTGTTGCCGGTTCAGTTACCGAAGAAATCCTCGCTTTCATGGCGCTGAAGTCGCGTCGGGCCGGCACGGTAACTTGCTCGTCATGCCCGGGCTGTAGAAGTCCGGGCCACCGTCGCTCGATGCCGACCGCGGCCTCCGTGCCCGGCTTGCCACAGCGCTGGTCGTCAGGTAGCTGTCGCTGCTGCGAACACGGGATGCGGTGGCGACGGCCGGCTCGCATACCGCGGGGGGACTACCGCCACGGGTGTACGCGGCCGGCCGGAATTAACGCCGAAGCTGGTCGCGACAACCCGCGCCGAGGGCGACTATAGGTACATGGCTCGTAAAACCAGCAATCCGGGAGAAATCGACGCTGCGCCGGCCGGGCTCAGAAGCAGCAGGCCAGGCCCGGATGTGGCGGCGCTGAGGAGCACTCGTCGCGCAATGGCCGGTGCCCGGGGACCGGCTCGGCGGCGGGTTTGCGTCGCTGCCTCGGCGGTGGTGGCGGCGCTCTGCGCGTCGGCTCTCGTGAACGGCCCGGTTCTTGCCGGGCCGAATGCAGCAAGCCTGCACCCCACGGACCCGACGCCCACCGCCACGGCGCCCCACCCTCAAGACCTGACGGATCCGGTGCCCGGGAATGTGGTCGAGCCCTCCGACTTGAAGTACTCGTACCTTTGCTGGCCCGTCGTGTCCAACCTGCACGCATACAACAAATGCCGTGCCCATGCGAAGGCCTTCGAACGGTGCCACCCCGGGTGTCCGAACGAGTGGAGTCACCACGAGCCCGGCTCGGGCAACGCGGATGACTCGAACTGGGATGACTCGAACTGGGATGACTCGGACAACGCCAGCGACGACTCCGGCTCGAACTGGAACTCCAGCTCGCGGGAGCAAGCGTTCTCTGAATACCTCAAGTGGCGGGACAAAACGTTCTGGGAGTTTCTCAAGCAAACCAAGAAACACAGCCGGGGAGCGTAAGTGATGAGCGCTTTGACGCGTCGCCTCGCCAGCCGGGTGGCGATTCCGGTCTGGCTCGCCGACTCTTCGGTGGTGTTCGTCGCCGGGCTGATGGACCTCCTTGTCTGGGCCAACGACAACGATCTGCGCGGCGGCGGATACGCGGAGCCGTGGCTCATCCCGGCGGGCAGTATCGCCAGCCTCACGACATTGTTGCTGCGGCGCCGCCGTCCCGTCCCGGTCCTGGTCATACAACTGCTGTGGGGGAGCGTGGCGGGCATCATGTTCGCCAGCTACACGCCCATTGTCGGAATATTCGTCGCGCTTTATGCACTCGCTCGATACCTACCTCCGGGCCGCTCGCTACCGGGATGGGCGGCCTGTTTCCTGCCGTTCGGCATATACGGCAAAGGCAACGGTGACCTGCGATGGCAGCAGCTCGCCTTCCCGCTGGTCCTCATGCTGGTCGCCGGCATCGCCTGGCTGATGGGCTACCGCACCGGGCTCGCCGACCAACGGGCCGCGCAGCGCAACCTGGAAACCGCGGAGGCGGTGCGGTCCGAACGCCTGCGGATCGCCCGCGAACTGCACGACATCGTCACCCACGCGGTGAGCGTGATGGTGATCCAGGCCGCCGGCGCCCGAGCGGTCCTCGGCAGCGACCCGCACCGCGCCGAAGCAGCCCTCGACATTGTGAACGATGTCGGCAGGCAATCCATGAACGAGCTGCGCCGGCTCCTGGGGCTTCTCCGGTCCGCTTCCGATGAGCCCGACAGTTTGGCTATCGAGCAGCAGCCCGACCTGAGCGACATCGACGCGCTCATCGCCAATACCCAGGCGACCGGGCTCACGGTAAGCAAACAGGTATGGGGAGCACCCGGGCTGCTCGACCCCAGCGTGGGCCTCGCCGCGTACCGCGTCGTCCAGGAAGCGCTCACCAACATCCTCAAGCACACCGGCCCGGACACGGCGGTCCGGGTGGGACTGACCTGGACAACTGACAAACTCACCGTCACCGTGCAGAATGACGCGCCGCGACCCGGCAAACGGGCACCCGCTGCCGCGCCGTTGTCCACCGGCCACGGACTGCTCGGACTGCGTGAGCGCGTACAAACGGTTGGTGGCACTCTGCACACCGGGCCCACTCCCACCGGTTTCGTCGTGCAAGCGGCCCTTCCGACGGCCGTCCGTGCCCGGCCCACCGCTGCCACTCCCCCGATGGAGTCGCCCGTCGCGGAAAGGATCGCCGGCTGATGCCCACGACCATCCTGCTAGTGGACGATCAATCGCTGGTCCGCAGTGGGCTGCGCCTGATGCTCTCCGTCCACCCGCACCTCGAGGTGGTGGGCGAGGCCGGCACGGGTAGCGAAGCCGTCATGCTGGCCCGCGAGCTGACGCCCAATGTCGTCGTGATGGACCTCAACATGCCGGGGATGGACGGCGTCGAAGCGACCCGCCAGCTCACCTCGGACAACTTCACGCCCGATCCCGACTACACCGCGAAGGTGCTGATCCTGACCGGGCTCGGCGACGACGAGCACGTCTTCGCCGCATTACAGGCCGGCGCATCCGGATTCGTCCTCAAGGATGCCGCCCCCGACGAGTTGGCCGCCGCCGTTGAATGCGTCGCCAACGGCAACGGCTACCTCGCACCCGCCGTCACCCGCGGCGTCATCGCCGACATCGCCACCCGCCCCTCCCCCACTCGAGCCAAGTCCGGCATGCTCGATCGGCTGACCCCCCGAGAACGGGAAATCCTCACGCTGATGGCCTACGGCCTAACCAACGAGGACATCGCCACCCGCCTGCACCTCGCGATGGCCACCGTCAAGACACACGTCTGCCGCATCATCATGCGGCTGGAGGTACACGACAGAACCCAGGCCGTCGTGGTGGCCTATCAGAACAAGCTCGTGATCCCCGGCAGCGGCCTCCCCACGGAGCCCTGCCAGAGCGCCAGCCCGATGGCCTGGCCGCCGCAGCCAGTGCGGTGACTGCCGCGGCCGGGCCCTACGCGCCGGCCACTGACGCGCTGTCCGGCACGGTGACCGGCAGCGAGGCGAGGGCGCGGATGGTGTTGTTCATCATCGGGGTCGCATCGCCGACGGTGTAGCTGGGCACCTCGCGGACGAACGCGCTCAGCAGCGCGTGCCCCTCCAGGCGGGCCAGCCCCTGCCCGGCACACCCGTGCACCCCGAACCCGAACGCCACATGCGAGTTTGCGTTGGCCCGCCGGACGTCGAAGCGTTCCGGGTCGGGGAACTGGCGTTCGTCGCGATTGGCGGACGCCCAGAGGAGCAGCACCCGATCACCGGCCGCGATGGTGACGCCGTCCATGGTGACGTCCCGGGTGGCCACCCGGGTGAAGCCCCGGATCGGCGACTCCAACCGCAGCGCCTCGTTGAGCGCGTTCGGGATCAGGCTCGGGTCCTCGCGCAGCAGCGCGTACTGGTCGGGGTTGCGGCCGAGGAGCCAGATGGCGTTCCCGATCGCGCTGATCGTCGTGTCGAGTGCGGGTACCAGGTAGTCGATGAGCAGAGCCGGGGTCTGCTCCTTACTGATCTTTCCGTCGGCGGCGGCCTGCATGACGTTGGCGCCGAGGCTGCCGGGCAGCAGGTCACCCGACTCGCTGAGGCCGACCGCGTACATGAACATCTCGTATCGGCCGCCGGTCGCCGCCTGGCAGCGGTCGTTCTCCGGGCCCATGGTTTCGAAGGAGGCGGCCGCCCACGGCAGGACCTTGTGGCGGACGTCCGCATGGGTGCCGGCCTGGACATGGCCCTGATATGCGACCTGCGGCTGGCCGCCCGGGACGCCACCATGGCGATGTCGTACGTCAAGGTCGGCCTGATTCCCGGCGACGGTGGATGCTGGCTGTTGCCCCGCCTGATCGGGATGCCCCGCGCCCTCGAACTGCTGTCGACCGGCGACGCCGTTTCCGCCGAGCGGGCCGAGCAGCTCGGCATGATCAACAGCGTGCACGAGCCGGACGACCTGATGGCCGCCGCCTATGCACTGGCGCACCGGCTGGCCGCCGGCCCACCGATCCTGCTCCGCATGATCAAACGGACCGCGTACCAGTGCCAGCACATCGACTTCCGGACCAGCCTGGAGTTGGTCTCCTCGCACATGGGGGTGATCCGCTCAACGGCTGACTCGGTGGAGGCGTACCGGGCCTTCACCGAGCGCCGCCCGGCCGTCTTCCACGGCCGATGATCGGCGACTCGATCGGTGGTCTGCGGATCGCGGACTTCTCCCGGATCCTCGCCGGACGTTCGCCACCATGATCCTCGCCGACCTCGGCGCCGAGGTAATCAAGATCGAAAGGCCGGACGGCGGCGACGACACCCGCGCCTGGGGACCGCCCTACGACCAGGCCGGACGAGCCACGTATTTCCTCGCCGCGAATCGCAACAAGACAAGCGTCACGATCGATCTGCCCACCGAGGACGGGCGACGCCAGGCGCGCCGGCTGGCAGTCGACGCCGGAATCGTGGTGGAGAACTTCCGGCCCGGCGTGATGGACCGGCTCGGCCTGGGCTACGAGACGCTGCGCGCCGAGCGGCCGACCTGATTTACTGCTCGATCACCGCGTTCGGGTCCGGGGCGGGCGCCGCACTGCCCGGCTACGACCTCATCGTGCAAGCGGTCGGCGGGCTGATGAGCATCACCGGAGACCCGGCGGGCGAGCCGCAGAAGGTCGGCGTCGCTCTGGTCGACGTGCTCGCTGCCCTGTTCGCAAGCGTCGGCCTACTGGCCGCCGTACGCCACCGGGAGCGCACCGGCGAGGGCCAGCGGGTCGAGGTCGACCTGCTGAGTGCGCTGCTGTCCGGGCTGGTGAACCAGGCATCGGCATACACAGCGGCCGGCGTCGTCGCGACCCGTCGCGGCAACGAGCATCCCTCGATCGCGCCGTACGAGACCCTGCCGACGAAAGACGGCCGGCTCGCCGTCGCGGTCGGCACCGACCGCCAGTTCAGCGCGCTCTGCGCAGTACTCGGCGATCCCGCGCTCGCCCAGGACCCCCGCTTCGTCACCAACGCATCGCGGGTGACCAACCGCGGATCCCTCCGTGCGCACCTCGACGCGCTCCTCGCCCGTCGGTCCACCGTGGAGTGGGTGGCCGCCTTGCAACAGGCGGGAGTGCCGGCCGGCCCGGTCAACGACATCGCCGCGGCGTTCGCCCTGGCCCACTCGCTCGGCCTCGACCCGACCGTCGACACCGCCGGGGTCACGACCGTCCGCAACCCGATCCGGCTCTCCGCGACCCCGGCGAGCTATCGCCTGCCGCCACCCCCTGAGGCCGCTCGATATGCTCCGGATTGCTCCTATCGGCGGTGATTCACCCACCGCCCTGTTCCTCCGGCTGCGGTGTCGCTGCCCGAGGCGGGCGCTGTCGGCGGATCTGATCGGTATGGGCGGTGACCGTGTCGATCTGAGCGGCCAGCTCGGGGTGGTGCAGCAGGTGCCGATGGGTTGCGGCGAGCAATGCCGGCAACGCGGTCGCGTCCGGGCCGCCGAGCGCCTGGTGAAGTCGCGTGAGGGCGGCGGTCGCGGCGTCGTCGAGATCGGTCAGCGCAGCAACCTGCCCGGCGAGCCGGCGCAGGTCGGCGGTGTTGTCGTTGGCCCACTTGTCGACGGCGCGGTGCGCGGCCCGGCGGTCGCGTTCGGCCTGCACGCGGTCGTCGCGGGTGGCGCCCTGCTCATTCGTGCCGGCTGCGGCACCGCGCAGATAGCGCCGTTCAGCGGCCTGCCGGCTGGCCACGCCCAAGGCCGGTGCCAGGGACTGCCATGAGACCCCGGCGGCGCGGGCGGCGGCGATCAGCCTCGGCTCGATGCCGGCCAGCTCATTCTGCGCCCAGCGCAGCAGCACCAGCGCGTCGAGCAACTCGCCCGACTCGACCGATGCCGCGTCGGCGGCCGGCCTTTGGACCGCTTGCGCGGTGGCAGCGATCGCGGCAGCGACAACAGCCAGGTCGCGACTCTCCGGGGTCGTTGGCAAGTCCCCGGCCACCGCGGATGTGTCAGACATTCGCACCACCTACGTGTCATCTTTTCGTTGACAAACCACTTGTCATCGAAACGATGACGTGTTAGAAAGACAGTAACGCGCATTGACCCTCAAGTCGAGATCGCAGGAGGTGGGAACCATGTTGATGCGCAGCGAACCCTTCACCGATGTCAACCGGCTCGCCCAGCAGCTGTTCGGCGCCGCGACCGCCGGCACCTGGTCACGCCCGACGGGCATGCCCGTCGACACGTTCCGCAACGGCGACGAGTTCGTGCTCGCGTTCGACCTGCCCGGGGTGGACGCCAACGCCATCGACATCGACGTGGAGCGCAACGTGCTGACCGTGCGCGCCGAACGCCGCCCCATCGACCTGGGCGAGCGGGCCACCGCCCAGGTCGCCGAACGCCCGCTCGGTGTGTTCTCCCGGCAGCTGTTCCTCGGCGACGCCCTGGACACCGAGCACATCGACGCCGCATACGACAACGGCGTACTGGTCCTGCGGATCCCGATCGCGGAGAAGGCCAAGCCCCGCAAGATCTCCGTGGCCGGGCCCCAGCACACCTCGCAAAAAGTGATCACCAGCTGACCCGACGGTTCGTCTCGTCAGCTGACCGCGAACGGATAGCGGGTGGTGACCTCGCATGACCAGCAACGCCATCGCACAGGCGGGCACCGCGTTGTCCCCGGAATGGGACCACGGGTTCGACGAAGCCTTCACCGAACTCATCAGCAGCGATCCGGACCTGGTCCGCACCGAGTTCGACGACCTCATCGGCGCCAACTTCGAGCCGCCGGCACCTCCGGAACCACCCGCTCCCACCACCGGCCAACCGGCTCACCGCCCCACCCCGCCGGCATTGCCCGCCGGACCCGAGCCCGGCGCAGCCACCAACACCGATCCGCACCCGCCACCCTGACGATGAACCCGAGAACACCATGCGAGGCCGCAACCCGGTTCGGGTCGCGGCCTCACCCGTGGGCGCCCTGTTCTGGGTGTCCGCCGGGGAACGCCGCCAGTAGCCGTTGCGCCACCACGCGGCAGCGTTCGCTGAGCTCGGGTGGCGCCAGCACCTCGAAGTCGTGCCCGAGCAGGACCATGTGCATGAGTACGAAGTCGAGGTTGCGGGCACCGCTCTCCACCTCGCACCGCCCGTCGCCGCGGTCGCGGACCACACCGGCCGATGCCGGGATCTGCGTGCGCACCGTGTCGGACGGCGCATGCACGAGAAAGCGCGCCTGATGCTCGTAGACCCGGCTCGCCACGCCCTCCTGCACGAAGGTCGCCGCGTCGGGCGCCGGCCGCGGCCGAAAGCGCCAGGTACGCGCCGACACCTCGGTCATCCGGTCGACCCGGAAGCTGCGCCAGCCCTCCCGGTCGACGTCGTAGGCGAACAGGTACCAGCGCCGGTCGGAGACGACCACCCGGTACGGCTCGACGCGGCGCCGGTGCGGGCCGCTCTCCGACGGGTAGTCGAAGCGAGCCTCGACCTCGTCGCGGCAGGCCCGGGCCAGGGTCATCAGCACGTCGGGGTCGACCGGGGTGCGGCCGCCGCCGAACGACTCCACCGAGCCGGCCAGAGCGCGTACGTCGTGCCGTAGTCGGGTGGGCAGCACGCGGTCGAGCTTGGTCAGCGCCCGCAGCGTGGCGTCCCCGGTACCGGCAACCGCGCTGCCCGCGCCGGCCAGCAGCGCGACCGCGGTGGCGATGGCCTCCTCGTCGTCGAACAGCAGCGGCGGCAGGTCCTGGCCGGGGCCGAGCTGGTAACCGCCACCGACACCGTTCGTGGCGTGCACCGGGTAACCGAGCGTGCGCAGCCGCTCGACATCGCGACGCACCGTGCGCGAGGTGACCGCGAGCCGTTCGGCGAGCTCGGGACCGGTCCAGACCGGGCGCTGCTGGAGCAGACCGAGCAGGGCGAGCACTCGTTCGGTGGTGTCCATGCCGCCATGATTGTCAGAGATAGCGGACCG
>DASWMR010000675.1:0-5799 GCA_036399635.1 Actinoplanes sp.
GTGTCTGGGCGTTACCTGTTCATCGGGAAGAGGCCTAGGCGGCCGTGGTACTCGCGGCCCAGCTGTTCGGTGTCTGAGCCGACCAGCAGGCCCTGGGGGATGGCCAGGAAGACGCGGACGCCCACGCCGCGGGCCCGGGTCGGGTTCCAGGACATCGCTCGGCCGGTGACCGGGCTGACCGCGCCGATGCCGGGCCGCGGTACCGCGCCCGGGCCGGGGCCCTTGGCGTCGGAACCGTGCGGGTTGTCGAAGTAGCGCTGGTGCCCGCCCAGGTAGACGGCGGCGCCGGTGACCGCCACGGCGTACAGCGAATCGCCACCGGTCCGCTGCACCCAGGTCGGGTTGTGCCGGCCGGAACCGGAGGTCTCGAAGCGGGCGGCCGAGTCGCAGAGCCGGTCCGGCGAGGAGGCCCGGCCGGTCGCCGCGATCACGAAGTACCGGCTGTCCGGCGAGAACTTGACCTGCCGCAGATAGGTGTCGAAGCCCTTCATGCACTGCGGCTTGTAGGCGTCGGTGTACCAGTTGAGCAGCGTCGCCGAGGAACCGGACACGTCGAGCATGGCGACCTGCGTACGGTCGTACCCGCTGGCCTTGAGGATTGCACCCACCGCGACAAGCTTGCGCCCGTCGGGGCTGATGTCGAAGTGCTCGACCCTGGTCCGGGCGAGGCCCGCTGAGGTCAGCCGGGCGTCGAAGCCGGTGTCGACCGCGCCGGTCGCCGCGCTCAGGCGGGCCAGCGCCGCCCGGTTCACGCCGTTGATCGCCGAGAACGTGCCGCCCACGTACAGCCGCGAGCCGCGCGCCGAGACCGCCCGCACGTCACCCCAGTTGACCTTCGCGGAGAAGCCGCTCACACGTTCGCCGGAGAGGGTGAGCCGGGTGAGCCCGCGCTGCGCGGATCCGTTGACGGTCCGGAAGCCGCCGCCGGCGTAGATGGTGCCGTCCGCGCCCGCGGAGAGCGCGTAGACCGCGCCGTCCACCGTCGGGTTGAATGCCCGAATCTGTCCGTCGAAGAGGTCGAACGCGAAGATGTTCCGCCGGGCGAAGGTGTGCCGGCGGGAACTGTCCGTCACCTTGGTGAAGGCTCCGCCGACGATGACCGTGTCGCCGACCACGGCCATGCTCCAGACGGTGCCGTCCAGAATGTGCGGGGTGTAGTCGACGGGGTTCGTGGACACCACCGACGGCTGAGCGAGGTCTGCCGCGGCAGGCGGGGCGGCGCACGCCACCATGGCGGCGGCGACGGTAGCGGCGGCGATCAGACGGCGACGCATTCGGGGCGGCTCCTGGGACGATGCCCGGCATCGGGCGGTAGGCGGACTTAGTCACCCCCGTCAACGACCGAGCCGCCGAGCCGGAAACGATCAGAGGGGCTGCTCCGTCGGGTCCATCGCGTTGACCATGAAGTGGGCCGCCCGCTCCAGGTAGTCCCACAGGGCCGTGTGGTGCGGCTCCGGCAGGCCCAGCGAGTCGACCGCGTCGCGCATGTGCCGCAGCCAGGCGTCCCGCTCCTGGAGACCGACCCGGTACGGCGCGTGCCGCATGCGCAGGCGAGGATGGCCGCGGGTCGACGAGTAGGTGTTCGGGCCGCCCCAGTACTGCATCAGGAACAGCGTCAGCCGGTCGGCGGCCGGGCCCAGGTCCTCCTCCGGGTACATCGGGCGGAGCAATGGGTCGGCCGCCACGCCCTGATAGAACCGGTCGACGAGGCGGCGGAAAGTGGGTTCGCCGCCGACGGCGACGAAGAAGCTGGCCTCTTCCGGAACGGATGCGCTCACCCGTCCATCCTGCCAGCCGTGGACCCGGTCGTCCGCCTCGGTCAGCGGCGTTCGGGTGTGACGCTCGACGTGGACACGGTCGCCCGGGCGTCGGCGTGCGCGACGGCGCCCGGTTCGGGGGTGTCGGGGGTGGGCGTGAAGGCCCCCTGGCTTGGCCAGCGCGCCGCCAGCAGCCCCATCGCGACCGTGCCGCCGATGCTCCACACGCCGACCACCAGTGGCAACCAGAAGCGCTCGGCCAGCAACCCGGTGAGGATCACCGCCAGGAACTGGCTGAGCTGCATGGCGCTCTGCATCACGCCGAACGCCCGGGCCCGGTAGCCGTGCGGGAGGATGAGTACGAACTTGCCGTTCAGCGTGGGCATCAGCCCGCCCTGGGCGAGGCCGGAGATCGCCACCAGGATGGCCACCACCGGCGCCGGCGGGCCGGTGATGGCGGGCACCAGGGCGACGGCGGCGAGCACCGCGAGCGGTCTGATCAGCCGGTCCCGCCGGGACGGCCTGATTATGCGGCTGACCAGGATGCCGCCGACCACGAAGCCGATCGGGCCGGCCGCCATGATCAGGCCCTGGTTGAAGCCCTGGGTCACACCGTCCGGATCGGTCTGCGCCGCCCACGCGACGGCCAGGCCCTCGGGCACGACCGCGAACATGGTCAGCACGAAGGCCATGAACGCGATGGCCCGGAGGGCCTCGTGGCCGAAGACCAGCCGGAATCCCTCGGCCGACTCGGTCAGCAGATGGGTGCGCTGCTCCCGCGCGACTGCCGCCGGTCGGGGCCGGACGCCGACGGCGATCAGGACAGCCGAGAGGCCGAAGGTGACCGCGTCGGTGGCGAGTGCCACCTGTGGGCTGAGCGCGGTCGCCAGCGTCGCGCCGACCAGATAGCCGACGACCTGCGCCGCCTGGCCGGTCGTGGCGTTGAGCGCGATCGCGGTGGGCAGCCGCCGGCGGTCGATCAGCATCGGCAGCAGGGCCGAGCGGGCGGCCTGGGTGGGCGGCGCGCCAAGGCTGGAGAGGAACAGCAGCACCAACAGCCACCCGACCGGCAGGTGCGGGATCAGGAGCAGCGCGATGAGCACCATCCGGGTCAGGTCCACCAGGATCAGCACCCGGCGGTACGAGTACCGCTCGGTCAGCGCGGCGAGCAGGGTGCCACCGATGATCCAGGGCAGGAAGCTCACCGCGAAGGCCGCCGCCGACAGCAGCACCGACCGGCTCTGCTGATAGACCAGCACGGTGATGGCGGCTCGGGAGAGATAGTCGCCGACCCAGTTGACGAGCAGCGAGAAGTAGAGCGCACGGTACTCAGGCACGGAGAACACGTCCCGGAAAGTAACCGGTCGGTCGCTCTCCGTTACCTTAGCGGCGTTGTCGGCCGCTCGAGTAACGGGCTCTTCGGACACCGGGTCCTCCATCGATCACGGCGACCGCCGGGTTGCGGCGACCCGACGGGCACCCCCGCTCGGGGTGAACCGCCGGGAACGTGATGCCGCATGTGTAGATGCTCATGCGGATTCTGCCCGATCGTCCGAGTCCACGCTAGGGCGTACGGGTGGATTGTCGGCCATTCGGTGGAGGCCGGACATTGCGTAGACGAGCTATGCCAGCTCAGGTCGCCCCGCCCGGTCGCTGCTCCGGCTCGGCTGGTTCGGCCGGTGACAGGTGTGCCGGCGGGATCGCACTACGTGGCGCCAGTCGGGAGGCGGCGATGCGTTCGGAGAACCCGGACGACTCCAGCGCCTCGGTCAGCGCCTGGCGCAGGTCGCGCTGCACCGCCTGCTGGCCGTCCGCGGTGGTCTTCGCGATGGTCCGGATCACCGCGCCGTCCACGGTCAGCTGCTCGACACCGATCACGTCCGGCGGCTCGAGGAACTCGGTCTGGTGTTCCGGGAGGGCGGCCACCTCCCGGGCGGCCTCGCGCAGCACCACCATCGCCTGCTCGGAGTTGACGAAGCCGATCGGGATGTCGATCACCACCATGGCCCAGCCCTGGCTCTTGTTGCCGACCCGGACGATCTCGCCGTTGCGGATGTACCAGAGCACGCCGCGGGCGTCCCGGACCGTGGTGATCCGCAGGCCGACCGTCTCCACCACCCCGGTCGCCTCGCCGAGGTCGACCGTGTCGCCCACCCCGTACTGGTCCTCCAGCAGCATGAACAGCCCGGCGATCAGATCCTTGACCAGGCTCTGCGCGCCGAAGCCGAGGGCCACCCCGACGATGCCGGCGCTGGCCAGCAGCGGACCGAGGTTGAAGCCGAGCTCGCCGAAGACCAGCAACGCGGCCATCGTGGAGACCACCGCGGTGACGAAGCTGCGCAGCACCGACCCGATCGCTTCGGCCCGTTGCCGCCGCCGTACCGGGATGTACTGCCCCTCCTCGACGGTGACCGCCGCCTTCTCCTTGAGCGGCTTGAGCAGGGCCGGCATCGAGGCCCGGGTGGTGCTCGTGGCCAAGCGCTGGATGGCCCGGTGCAGCAGCCAGCGGATCAGCATGGCGACCGCGATGATCGCAAGGATGCGCAGCGGCTTCACGACGATCCAGTAGCTGCTGTTCGCGAGCCACTGCATGCCGGTCCAGTCGAAGACTTGCCGGCAGACCACGTCGTCCGGACAGATCGCCGTCACGTCGATCGACGTGAACGTGGTGGGCGCGGTCGAAGCGGACGGGCCGGGGGAAGGGATGACGAATGACACGGAGAGCAACCGTACCGGGCGCGTCGGAAAGGGTTTACCGCCCGGCCACAGATTGCGCTCGCAATTTGGTCATTCATCAGGGACTATTGGCGCACGGGACTCGTCGGCGAGCGCCTGGTTACAACCACGACACAGGGCGACTTAGAGCAGTGGGAGCGGTAACAAGCACCTACACCCCGGAGGGTGATCGCGATGCCTGACATACGACCCACGGTCGGCTCATCCGCGTTGGTTCTGAACGCCACCTACGAGCCGCTGTGCGTCGTATCGGTGCGTCGAGCGACAATCCTCCTCCTCACCGACAAGGCCGAGTGCGTCTCCGACGGGGACGGCATTCTGCACAGCGTCCACCACACTCTCCCGGTGCCCTCGGTGGTCCGCCTCACGCGGTACGTGCGGGTGCCGTACCGCACGCACATCGGCCTCTCCCGCCGGGCGATCTTCGCCCGGGACAGCGGTCGCTGCGCCTACTGCCGCGGCTCCGCCGAGACCATCGACCACGTCTTCCCGCGTAGCCGCGGTGGCCTGCACGCCTGGGAGAACGTGGTGGCCGCCTGCGCGAAGTGCAACCACAGCAAGGGCGACAAGACGCCCGCCGAGCTGGGCTGGCGGCTGCACTCGATACCGGCGGCGCCACGCGGGGTGGCGTGGCGGGTGCTCGGGCACCGCACGCCCGACCCTCGTTGGGCAGACTGGCTGGGCCTTCCGGCCGCCGCGGCAGAGGCCGAGGCGGCCTAAATTTGTTTTCCGCCCCGGTTTCCCGCCGGGCCGTTCCGGCGACGCCGGTCAGGCTTTGCGGCTCGAGATCAGCGAGGCGAAGACAATGACGTTGTCGGCGTAGCCGGTCTTGCCGCCGAGCCATTCGCCGCCACACGTCACCAGGCGCAGTGAGGGGCGGCTGTAGTCGCCGTAGACCCGCTGCATCGGCAGTCGCCCCTTGTTGAACTGCTCGACCGAGTTGATTTCGAAGACGGCGACCGAGCGGTCGGCCCGCTGCACCTCGATCTTCTGCCCCGGCTTCAGCTTCGGAAGATCATGAAAGACCGAGGGCCCGGTACGCGTGTCCGCGTGCCCGACGATCAGGGCCGGCCCGAACTGGCCCGGGGTCGGACCGCCCGCGAACCAGCCGGCCTCGGTGTGTCGGCGCAGTGGGGGCACCGCCACCGACCCGTCGGTGGCCCGTCCGACCTCGAGGATCGGCGCCTGCACGTTGATCGCCGCGATGCTCAGCCGTTGCGGTCGGCTCGGCTCGAGCACCGGGAACTCGCGGGGCGGCGGCTCGCCCCGCCCGGAGCCGCGGAACAGGTCGATGTTGGTCGCCGCG
>DASWMR010000676.1:0-4879 GCA_036399635.1 Actinoplanes sp.
GGAGACCGGCGACTACAACCGCTTCTGGGCCGAGCGCAACTACGTGCCCGACGCCGACCGGGTGCGGGCGAGTGTCTTTCTGGTGCACGGCCTGCACGACGACAACGTCCGCACGCAGAACGGCGTGCAGTGGTGGAACGCCCTGGCCCGCAACGGCGTGCCGCGCAAGATCTGGTTGCATCAGGCGGGCCACGCGGACCCCTTCAACGTACGCCGGGCAGCCTGGCTCGCCACGCTGCACCGGTGGTTCGACCTCTGGCTCTACAAGATCGACACCGGCATCATGCGTGAGCCGATGGCCGACGTGGAGACCGCGCCCAACCAGTGGCAGACCGCCCGCAACTGGCCCATCCCGACGAGCCGCCCGGTCACCCTGCGACTGGGCGACGGCACGTTGGGCGCCGGGTCCGGGGCTAGGGCTAGGGCCGGAAATGGGGCTGGGGCTGGGGCCGGGGCTGGGGGCGGATCAGAGGCTGTGGCGCGGCAGACGTTCGTCGACAATCCCGCGCGTACGGCCGAGGAACTCGTCGCGAACGAGACCGGGACCGATCCGAACCGGCTTGCCTATCTTTCCGCACCGGTGGAGCGCGAGACGCGGCTGTCCGGGTCGGCGAGGGTGACCGTGCGTGCCGACCTGGCCGGCGACTCGCCCTACCTGACCGCGCTGCTGGTCGACTACGGCACCGCCACCCGGTACGCCGGCACCCGCACGCTGCCGGTGCAGGACTGTGTCGCCCCGGGCATCGACGGCGACCCGGGCTGCTTTTACCGTCGTGAGCACATCACCGCCGAAACTCCGTACGAGATCGTCTCGCGGGGTTGGCTGGATGTCCGCAACCGGCTCTCGCCGGCCCGCACGACACCGATCGTGCCGGGACGCAGCTACACCTTCACGTGGAATCTGCAGCCGGAGGACCACGTCTTCGCCGCCGGCCACCGGATCGGGCTGGTGCTGATCTCGACCGAGCGGGACCACACGCTGCGTTACCCGGCCGGCACGGTGGTGGGCGTGCGGCCGGGCGGCTCGAAGCTGGTGCTGTCGCTCGGCTGAACCGGGGTCGGCGAAATCCGACCGCGATGCCGGAAAAAGCGCGAAATATCTCGCCCGACCCTAGTGGTGATCACCGGGGCCGGGCGTTCGCGTGCCCGAGGGTCGACAAAGTGTTACTCCATTATGGACGGTCTACACCGGATTATTTGTGCGTCCAAAGCGGATACCGGCAGAACGTCTAATTTGGATGATCAGCGATCATGAACGACAAATCGACCACGATGCATGGTTGTTGAGATGATCATCAGCGCCGCCGGTTTCGTCGTGCGAAGGTGAACACGATTTCCTGATGGCTAGCCGAAGTCGCTAGTCAGGCCTCTGCGTGTTCGATTCGTGGCCTATAGCAACCACCCGGACATTGCGCGGGCAAATGTTCGCTATCACCGCCGCCGAGGCGAGTCAACTCGCTGTGCCGCTCGGTCACTGACACCGGCCGATCGCCTCGCCGAACCTTAAATCTTGCTTAGACTCGCCGTCGGTCCCGCCGATTCGGCGGGTCGCAGGCACGCCCAACGCTCCATTTCGTCCTGTCCGGCCGTGGAGGTCGCTCGATGCTTTCAGCCCGTCTTGCCCGCCGCCGAGCGGCTCGCACCCTCATCGCCGCGCTGTGCGTCGGTGCCCTGGTGGCGGCCACCCCGGCACCGGGCAACGCGCAATCCGCCCGCCCCGCACCAACCGGCGCCCTGCCTCAGGTGCCGGGCTTCGGGCAGGTGGCCACGCCGCGCGGCAAGCCCGCCGGGCCGCTGCCGCGCAAGGCCGGCAAGGTCGCGGTCGCCGGTGCCCGGTCGGTGACGAAGGCCGCCCCCAGCGCGGAGGCGGCACCGCAGACCGCGGCCGCGATCAACGACAAGGTCGCCGTGCGCGCGCTCATCGTGGCGACCGACACCGAGGACTTCGGCGTGGCCACCTGGAAGGCCACGCTCGACCGGCTCGGCGCGTCCTACGACGTGCTCTACGACGCCACCACGCCGCTGACCACCGCCACCCTGGTCCGGCCGGACGGCGTCGGCAAGTACAACGCGATCCTGCTGACCAACAGCATGCAGGTGTACGCCTCGGGCAGCAGTTACCTGAACGGCCTCGACTCCGCGGAGTGGAACATCCTGTGGGCGTACGAGCGGAACTTCGGGGTTCGCCAGGCGGCGCTCTACACCATTTACGGCACCTGGCCGGAGGACTACTGCCTGCAGTCGGCCGGCGAGACCTCGGTCGGTGACACCCCGCTGGCCGTGTCGCTCACGCCGGCCGGCGCCGCGGTGTTCGACTACCTCAAGGCCGACGCGACCGTGCCGGTCGTGCAGTCGTACGTCTACCGCACCACGGTCACCGCGGGCTGCGGCGCGGAGCCGGTGCTGACCGACGGCAGCAGCGTGCTGGGCGTGCGCACCACCTCCGCCGACGGCCGCGAGCGGCTGGCGCTGACCTTCACCGTCAACCAGCACCTGCTGCAGTCCGACCTGCTGGTCTACGGCCTGGTCCGGTGGGCGACCAAGGGGCTGTTCCTCGGCGAGCAGCGGCACTATCTCAACGTCGACATCGACGACTGGTTCAACACCGCGGACCACTACTATCCGGACGGGCACGTCGAGTACGACCCGGGATACCAGGTGTCCGGCCACGACGCGGTCAACCTGGACAACCGGCAGACCGCCCTGCGCACCGCGCAGCCGCAGGCCGCTGGCTTCACCTACAACGTGGCACTCAACGGCGCCGACATCGACCCGTTCGCCGGCAACGCCTGCAGCCCGGACGGCGGGATCGCCGAGCTCACCGCGACCACGAAGTGCCTCGCCGGGCACTTCCGGTGGCTGAACCACACGCTCAACCACTACGAGCTGAACAGCACCGACTACGCGACCACCTACGGCGAGATCAACGACAACCGCACGGCGGCCTCGTCGATCGGGCTCGCCACGCCGAACGACGTGCTGAAGACCCCCGAGTACTCCGGGCTCGGCGTCTACACCGCCGACCCGAACGACGACACCGGCGTGCCGGTCGACCACGGCCTGCTCGGTTCCAACCCCAACCTGCTGCAGGCCGCCAAGGACCTCGGCGTGAAGTACCTGCACGGCAACTTCTCGTTCGCCAGCCACGTGCCGCCGTACCTGAACACCGCGATCAAGCACCCGCTGGAGCCGAGCCTGTCGGTGGTGCCGGACTGGCCGACCAACATCGCCTACCACGTCACCACGCCGGCCGAGGAGACCGCGTTCTACAACTCCTTCTACGGCCCGAACGGCAAGTTCCCGTACTGGCCGGCCAACCTCACCTACGACCAGATCCTGGACTACGAGGCCGGCGTCGGGTTGCAGCACGTGGCTTCGGGGGCGATCAACACGCACACCTTCCACATCGCCAACGTCCGCGATTACGGGTCGGGCCGCACGCTGGTCTCCGACTGGGTGGAGAGCGTCGCCGCGAAGTTCGCGTCGCACTACTCGGTGCCGCTGATCAACTTGGACTGGTCCGCTCTCGGCAAGTACACCGACCTGCGCAACGAGCACTTCGCGCAGCGCGATGCCGGTGTCGACGCGGTCTACGACCGGTCGGCCGGCACCGTCACGGTGACCTCGCCGCTGGCCGGCTCGCTGCAGCTCAGTGGCGTGCAGACCGAGTGGTCCAGCAGCTACGGCACCGACGTGAGCGCGTCGGTGTCGCTGACGGCCAATACGGCCGTGACGGTGACTGCGGCACCGCGGTCCTAAGCACGGCAACGGGCGAGAGGCGGGCGGACCGGTGCGGATCGCGCTGGTGTCGGAGGGCACCTATCCCTACGCCATGGGCGGGGTGAGCATCTGGTGCGAGCAGCTCATCCGCGGCATCGCGGACTATCGCTGGGAAATCGTGGCGCTCACCGTCGACGGCACCGAGGAGCCCGTCTTCGCCCGGCCGGACAACCTCGACCGGGTGCACTCGATTCCGTTGTGGGGCAGCAGCTCGCCGGTCCGTCGGGCCGGCGAGCGGCCCGGCGAGGCGTTTATCCAGCCGTACGAGATGTTTCTGCGCGCCCTCGTGACACCGCTGGAAACGGTCCCGTCGGAACAGGGCAAGGCGAGCCGGGCACTGTTCCTGCTGGCCCTGCGCGGGCTCTATGAGTACGCCGCCGCCGGGCGTGACCTCGGCGCCGCACTGGTGTCGAACGAGGCCATCACGATGATGCTCGACGTCTGGCACGAGCTGCGGGTGGAGGAGACGGCGCCGGCTCCGACCGTGGCCGACGCGCTGGAGGCGGCCTGGCTGCTCGAGCACATGCTGCGGCCGCTGAGCGCGCCGGTGGTCGAGGCGGACATCGTGCACTGCTCGATGAACGGGCTCTCCACCCTGGTGGCGATGACCGCGAAGTGGCGGTACGGCACCCCGCTGGTGATGAGCGAGCACGGCATCTATCTGCGCGAGCGCTACATCTCCTATCTGCACGACGACGCCTCGCACGCGGTCCGGGTGATGGCGCTGAGCTTCTTCCGGTCCCTGGCCGGCGCGGCCTACCTGATCGCCGACGTGCTCGCACCGCACTCGGCGTACAACCGGCGTTGGCAGCTGCACAACGGCGCCGAACCGGACCGGATGTGGACCATGTACAACGGGGTCGAGCCGGCCGAGTTCCCGGCGGCCACCGCCGAGCCGGAGGTGCCGACCATCTCCTTCATGGGCCGGGTCGACCCGTTGAAGGACCTGCACACGCTGATCCGGGCGTTCGCTCTGGTGCGCACCGAGATCCCGGCCGCCCGGCTGCGGATCTTCGGCGGCCGGCTGCCCGAGTCGGCCGGTCCGATGACCCTGGCGCAGACCGTCAACGCCACCCTCACCGACGCCCTGCACGGCATG
>DASWMR010000677.1:0-6865 GCA_036399635.1 Actinoplanes sp.
AGGTATTGGAAGCTGCCCTCCTCGGTGCCGATCGCCGAGACGGTGATGCCCTTCTTGCCGGCCGCCTTCACCTTCTGCAGGGCCGCGGTCAGCGACGCCCAGTCCTTGATGGTTGTGGGATCGACCTTCGCCGCGTCCAGCACCTTCTTGTTGTAGTAGAGCGCCAGGGTGTTCGCGCCGATCGGGACCCCGTACGTCTTCCCGCCGGTCTGCCCGGCGGCGAGCAGGTTCGGCTCGAACGTCGCGGTGTCGAGCTTGAGCTCCTCGGTGGTGGTGAGCGCGCCGGCCTCGGCCAGGGTGGACACCACCGGGTTGTCCACGATCAGGGCGTCGGGGGAGTTGCCCTGCTGGGCGGCGAGAAGCGCCTTGTTGGTCAGGTCGGTGGTGTCGTAGCCGGTGCGCTTGACCGTGACCCCTGCGTCAGTGCCGCACTTGCTCAGCAGCTTCACCCAGTCCGAGCTGTCGTCGAACTGCGGGTACGGGTCCCAGATGGTGTACGTACCCCCGGCCGCACCGGCGTCGCTGGTGCCGGAGTCGGAGTCGGACTTCGAGCAGCCGGCGCCAAGGCCGGCGGTGAGGGTCAGGGCAACCGCGGCGCAGAGGCGGCGCTGCACCTGGCGGGAGAGGATCATCACGGGTAACCCCTTGTATGCTGTGCCGGAGGAAAATCAGGAAAACGATTGCCTAGAAGCTAAGAACGCTCTTGCCGCCCTGTCAAGGGGAAGTTACGGTCGCGTTACCCGGGCACGGAAACCGCGTCGGAAATTGGGGGAAACCTGAGTACCGTCACCATCACTGAGGTTGCCGCCCTGGCCGGCGTCTCCCCGGGCACCGCCTCCAAGGCACTCAACGGCCGCGGCACGCTGCGGCCGGAGACCCGCCAGCGCGTCCAGGAGGCCGCCGAGCAGCTGGGCTTCATCGCCAACGCGGCCGCCCGCAGTCTGCAGACCGGGCGCAGCTACACGGTCGGCATGATCACCACGGACAGCATCGGCCGGTTCAGCATCCCGCTGATGATCGGCGCGGAGGACGCCCTCGGCGCCGGCCAGGTGTCGGTCTTCCTCTGCGACGCCCGTGACGACCCGATCCGCGAGCAGTACTACCTGCGGACCCTGCTGGCCCGCCAGGTCGACGGCCTGATCGTCACCGGCCGGCGTACCCAGGCCCGCCCGCCGATCGGTGCCAGCCTGCCGGTCCCGGTGGTGTACGCGTTCATCAGCTCGGCCGACCCGGGCGACTGCTCGGTGGTGCCGGACGAGGCGGACGGTGCCCGCCGCGCGATCGAGCACCTGCTGGCCGTGGGCCGCCGCCGGATAGCGCACGTGACCGGCCCCGAGCACCACCATTCGGCGACCGTTCGCGCGGCCGCTGCAGCGCAGACCGTGGCGGCGGCCGGGCTCGACCTCGCGGCACCGGTGCTGTTCGGCGAGTGGAGCGAGGCGTGGGGCCGGCAGGCGGCCGGCATCCTGCTCTCCACCGGCGCTTCGGTGGACGCGGTGTTCTGCGGCAGCGACCAGATCGCGCGCGGCGTGGCCGAGGCGCTGCAGGAGGCCGGCCGGGCGGTCCCCGGCGACGTGGCACTTGTCGGCTTCGATAACTGGGACGTCATGGTCGACGGCAGCCGGCCGGCCCTGACCAGCATCGACATGGACCTCGAGGGCATCGGGCGGACGGCGGCGGAGCTGCTGTTGGAGGCCATCAACGGCGAGGTCGAGCCGGGCCGGCGGGCCCGCCCGTGCCGGCTCGTCCCGCGCGCATCCACGGCGGTCCATCCCCAGTAAGCCCTGCTCGGTAGCATGGCCCGGTGCCGATCACTCCGCCGCCGGTCACGCCGTCGCCGATCGCCCCGTCGCCGGTCATCCCGCCGCCGTTCGACCCCGAGCTCGCTGCCGCGTATGCGACCTTCGCCGACACGATGCCGATCGGCGTGACAGCCGAGATGATTGCCGGGATGCGGGCCGGCGACGTCGCGGCGACCGACGCCGAGCTGAGCCGCGACGGGGCGTTCAAGGTCGAGCACCGCACGGTCGCACCGGGTGTCTCGCTGGTGATCTGCACGCCGGCGTCGCCCGCCGGCCCGCTGGGCTGCCTGTTCCGCACGCATGGCGGCGGCATGGTCAGCGGTGACCGGCGCGCCGGTCTCGACGAACCGCTCGACTGGGCCGCCGAGTTCAACCTCGTGGTGGTCTCGGTGGGCTACCGGCTGGCGCCGGAGGCACCGCACCCCGGCCCGATCGACGACTGCTGGGCCGGCCTGCAGTGGACCGCCGCGCACGCCGCCGAACTCGGCTTCGACCCGGGCCGGCTGATCGTCGCCGGCGGCAGCGCGGGCGGCGGCTTGGCGGCGGCACTCGCCCTGCGCGCCCGCGACGAGGGCAGCCCCGCGCTGCTCGGCCAGATGCTGCTCTGCCCGATGCTGGACGACCGTAACGACACCGTGTCGGCCCGGCAGATGGCCGGCCTGGGCGTGTGGGACCAGGCCTCCAACGAGACCGGCTGGCGGGCGCTGCTCGGCGACGCGCACGGCGGGCCGGACGTCTCACCGTACGCCGCGCCGGCCCGCGCCACCGACCTGTCCAGCCTGGCACCGGCGTTCATCGACGTCGGCTCGGCCGAGACCTTCCGGGACGAGGACGTCGCGTACGCGACCCGCATCTGGCAGGCCGGCGGCGAGGCCGAACTGCACGTGTGGCCGGGCGGGTTCCACGCCTTCGACGGCCTCGTGCCGACGGCCGCGGTGAGCCAGGACGCAAAGGCAGCCCGGGTACGGTGGCTCGCCCGTCTCCTCACCCGCTGACCGCCCGCTCCAGACCGACCAAGGTGTCCGTCCACCGGCGATGAAACGCAGGTACGGTGCCGACATGGCGACACACTGGACGCTCGGCTGCGACGCGGCCGACCCGCATCGCATCGCTACGTTCTGGGCGAATGCCCTGAGGTATGTGGCTGAGCCAGGCTACGACGACCCGGACGGAGCTTCCATCGTCGACCCCGATGGTGGAGGCCCAGCTATCAGCTTTCTCAGAGTATCGGAGCAGAAGACAGCCAAGAACAGGATGCATATCGACATCCGGGTGGCAGGCGAGCCGCCATGGGACATGGCCGAGCGCGAGCAACTCATCCGAGCCAGAGCGTCCGAACTGGCCACCGCCGGGGCTACGACTGTTCGTGAGGAGAGCCAAGGTGAGTACCTTGGCCACATCGTGATGCTCGACCCGGAAGGCAACGAGTTCTGCGTCGCGTAAGCGTTGCATCACAAACCCGCTGCAGCGGAGCCAGCGAGGGCACCCGATAGTCGAGCACCTCAGCTCCCGCAGATCCGGTCAGCCCTGGACGCCGTCATTGCATTGGGCGGCATCTCGTCCTCGGGGTCATGAATTGCGGCGGGCTTGCTGTCGCCGCCAGGCGAAGTATCGGTCGAGGGATTCGAGCGGGCCCACAGGTCGTCATCTACCAGCCATGGCTGGGGGTCGCCTTCCTCATGTCACCGACAACGGCCTACCCGACTCAAGTCATGTCGGTACACCCCTATTGAGTTAGGAGTTCTTAGGGCGAGGAAACGCGTCGTGCCCCGGATCCAGCGTCAACGCGGAACCCGGGGCACGACCTAGAACGCTATGCGGCACTCACTGGATATTGAGATCGATGCAGGCGTAGAAGGCGTTCGGCGTGTCGGCGATGTTCCACACCGCGAGCACCGTCTGCCGGCCGGACGCCTGGAGGTCAACGGTGTGCGTCACCGACGTCGGCGGCTGAACACCGCCGTCGTCGAACTCCGCGACCTTGTTGCCACCGATGAAGTACTGCCACGTGCTGGTGGCGTGGTTGGCCTGCAGTAGCCAGTGGAACTGCGTGGTGCGGCTGACCGTGGTCGCCACCCAAGGCTTGCTGTTGTCGTTGAGGTCGGGGAACCGCGCGTTTCCGCCGTTGCAGGTCGTACCACCCTTGGGCGCCTCGACGCTCCACGGCTCATACTTGATCTGCCCGCATTCGACGGTTCCCTCGTAGCACTGGGCCTGCCGACTCGGCGGAGAGTTGATGTAGCCGTGCGCACTCGCCGGACTCGCCGGTAGAACGAACACGATCAGCGGGGCCATCGCGGCGCCGAGCATCAGGGCGAGTTTTCTCTTGGCGTGCATGGAGCACTCCTTCACGGAACGGGAGCCGCCGGGAAGGGGGAGGAAACGGCCGATCCTCTGTGTCGGCGCCACCTTCTGAGCGACTTTGCTGGGAGGGGGAGGGGACGTGCAACTGGACGTCGCCATACGGCGGGTGCTGCAACCGCCCGTGAAGTTGCGACGGCCGTCGCCGTACGGTCTATCCATCTACACATATCAATATCTAGCTCGACATTAGGGATGCGACGGCGAACGGTCAAGTCCAAGGCCGTGACGATTACGCACCGTAGTCGAACAAATGAGTCCGCCGCGTACCTGGGCCGTTACCGGGGGTCAGTCCCGGCTTGACACCGGCTCCGACCTGCACATCTTCTTGACCTGGTGCATCAGGTCAAGCCTCGATCAGCTTCGCGGGGGCCGGCGGACATCGAACGGTATGTGCGCTGGTTGCAGGAGGCCCGCTGCTGTCAGCCGTCGACGGTCTCGCAACGGCTATCTGTGGTGGTCGGGGGACAAGATCAGGCTCGCTGCTCGGCGAACACCTTGGCGAACATCGCGAGGTAGCAGTCCTGAGCCAAGCGCAATTCTCCCAGCTCATCCTCCGCGAACCAGGCGATGGCGTCGTGTTCCTCGGGCGCGGCATTGGCCGGGGTTCCCGTCCAGCTGTCGATCAGCCATGTCTGCATCGCGAACTCGGCGGTACGGATTTCGTCCATCGGCGGCCCGATCGGCTGCGCGACCTCGATCCCCAGCTCCTCCCGAAGCTCTCGAACCAGCGCCGCGGCAGGAAGCTCGCGCGGTTCCACATGACCACCCGGCAGATCCCACACCTCGGGGTACCAGCGACGTTCGGCGGACCGGTGGCACAGCAGCAGCCGGTGCCCGTCGAGGAGGAACGCCGCAACTATGTGCGCCGGAGCAGCGCTCTGCGAGGGATTCGCCACCTGCGCATTCTGCCATCGTGGTGAGCCACCGACGGAGGTCAGTCGAGCAGCTCCATCCGGGCCGCCATCCCGTCGCGGCCGACGGCCCAGCAATCGTGGTTCGGGGAGCAGCTGACGCCGAACAGGACCGCGTCGTCGAACCGCGTCCAGGTTTCGCCGCCGTCGGTGGTCAGGTCGCTGCCGGGGTTCCCACGGCCACCGCACGCCGGCCGGACAGCCAGGCCACGCTGTTGCGGAATCCGGTCGGCGCCCCCGTCACCTGCCACGTACGGCCGCCATCCTCGGTGCGCGCGGCGGAGCCCACCCCGTCCGTACCCTCCGTGGGCGGCGTGCCGCCGACGCCGAGGCCGTCGTGGCGGTTTCGGAACGCCACCGAACGCAGGCCCGGGCGCGGGATCGGCGTGTCGGCAACCGTCCACGTGAGGCCACCGTCGCGGGTTCGGAAGACCCGGGGGTGGTGCTCGGGCACGGTGGTCACGAACAGGGCGTCCCGCTTGCCGATCGCCACCAGGGACGTACCCGTCGCGAATGGTCCCTCCTGCGGCAATCCGGCGGCCACCCCGCCGGCCGGGACCCGAGCCCAGCTACGGCCACCGTCCCCGGTGATCTGGATGGGGATCGTCGTGTCGACGGCGTCGCTCACCGCCACTCCGCGGCGGCGGTCGAAGAACGCCATCCCGTCGTAGAACGCCGCCGGGTCGGTGTTGGCGAAGGTCTCTCGCCAGCTGGCTCCGCCGTCGACGGTGCGGTAGATCCGCGCGGCGGAACCCATCGTCAACACCAGCGCGCGATTCGCGTCGACCGCATGCACGTCCCGGAACGCCGGCGACGCCCCACCCGGCGGCGTGACCCGTGACCAGTGCCGGCCACCGTCGACGCTGCGCACGACGGAGCCGTCGCCCTCGGTGAAACCGCCACCGGCCGCCCAGATCACCGTCCGGTCGACCACCTGCACGACGACCAGCGTGTGGCTCGTGGCGGTAGCCGTGAACCGCCAGGACACGTTCCCGGTCATGCCAACGACGCTAAACGGGTTTCCGCACGCCGACCGGCGGCCGACGTCATGTGCGAGACGTGGCGTACAGCCCAAAAGCAGCACGGCAGGGAGCCTGGCACGCCACGGCCGGCCACATCGACATCCCGGAAGATCCACGCGAGATAGATAGCACTGACATGCCGAGAACAGTGCGTCGGCGCCACCCGCAGGGCCAGCCCCGATTCTTCCTTCCGACGCTGTCCCGCGAAGCCAGAACGGCGAATTCCGGCCATGCTGCCGCAAAGTTTTGGGATAACGCGTGGTGTCGGCGCGTTGACCGTCGCTACGGTCGGCCCGTGAACAGTCGGCATGGGTTCGAGCAATTGGTGGCCGAAGCGGTCGGCGTGCCGTTGGAAGGCTGGGACTTCAGTTGGCTGACGGGCCGCGCCGTGGGCTCTGACCCATCATGGTCATACCCGAAACTGGCTGGTGAGCTCGTGCGAGGCAGCACAAGCCTGCTCGACATCGATACCGGTGGGGGTGAGCTACTGGCCTCGTTGGCGCCCTTGCCCGCGGGTACGCGAGCGGTCGAGAGCTGGCCACCGAATCTGCCGGTGGCTCGGGAACGGCTGGCTCCGGTTGGCGTCGAGGTGCTCTTTGCTCCGGACACGATGCTGCCTATTGAAGCGCAATCGGTCGATGTGGTTCTGAACCGGCATGGCCGGCTCAACCCTGGTGAGGTTGCGCGTGTCCTCCAACCTGGCGGAAGGCTGCTCACCCAGCAGGTTGGCAGCGAGGATCGCGCGGAACTCAACGAGGCGTTGGAA
>DASWMR010000678.1:0-1719 GCA_036399635.1 Actinoplanes sp.
CAAACCTCGATACAGCGAAGAATCGATGGGGGAAACGATATGCCAGACGGGTACATCCTCGGGTTGGACGCGGGGACGTCCGTGGTCAAGGCGGCGATCTTCGACCTGCACGGCAACGAGCTCAACAGGGGCGCCCGCAGCGTCCCGATCACCAACCCCGAGCCGCATCTGGCCGAAGAAGACATGAACGAGGTGTGGGTCGCCGCGACCGAGGCGATCAGCCAGGCGCTCACGGGCGGCTCCGTCCGCGCGGACGAGATCCTCGGGGTCTGCGCCACCGGCCAGGGCGACGGCAGCTGGCTCATCGACGGCAACGGCAAGCCGATCGGCCCCGCACTGCTGTGGACCGACGGCCGCGCCGGCGAGATCGTCGACACCTGGAACACCGACGGGTCGATCACCCGCCAGTTCGACATCAGCGGCGCCGGCCCCTACGCGGGTACCACCGCGGCGCTGCTGCGCTGGCGGCAGGAGAACCAGGCCGAGCTGCTCGACGGCGCCACGAACCTGTGGTGCAAGGACTGGATCGAGTACAACCTCACCGGAGACGCGTCGACCGACCCGTCGGACGCCAGCCTGTCGGGCATCGACGCCCGCAACCGCACCTACTCGGACCAGGTCTTCGAGGCGTTCGGGATCAACGACAAGACCCGCGCCACGCTGCCCAAGCTGCGCAACCCCACCGAGCAGTGCGGCACCGTCACCAGGCACGCTGCCGGTGTCACCGGGCTCCGCGAGGGCACGCCGGTGTTCAAGGGCCAGATGGACATCACGGCCTCGTCGCTCGGCGTCGGCGTCGCACGGCCGGGCGACTGCATGGCCGTGGTCGGCACCGCGGGCATCGTCACGGTGGCCACGAACGACCTCAGCACCGGGTTCCTTCCGCCGGACGTCGGCTGGGTCATCCCGCACAGCCCGGACACCTGGATCCGCGCGCTGGGCATGAACAACTGCACGCCCAACCTCGACTGGTTCCTGCGAGAGTTCGGTGAGCCGTTCCGCCTGGAGGCGTTCGCCCAGCCCGGCGAGGTCGGCCTGTTCGACTTCCTGGACGCGGGGATCAAGGCCACGCCGGTCGGCTCCGCCGGTCTGATCTTCCACGGCTACCTGGCGCCCGGCGGCGAGCGCGCGCCGTTCATCAAGCCGAGCGCCCGGGGCATGTTCAACGGGATCACCGGCAGCCACACCCGCTGGCACCTGCTGCGTGCGGTGTACGAGGGCGTCGCCTACGGCATCCGCGACTGCCTCGACTCCATCCCGACGCAGGTCGACACCGTCCGCATGGCCGGTGGCGGCGCGAACAGCGCGGTCTGGGCGCAGATCTTCGCCGACGTCCTGGGCCGGCGGATCATCATCCCCGCCGGTACCGAGTTCGGTGCGAAGGGTGCGGCGATCGTCGGCGGCGTCGGTCTCGGCGTCTTCGACAGCTACGAGGCGGGCGTCGACGCGACGGTCGAGATCGTGCGCGAGTACGAGCCGGTCGCCGCGAAGACCGCGATCTACGACGACTTCTTCGCCATCTACCGGGAGCTCCGCCTGGCGACGATGAACTCGTGGGACAAGCTGCAGGCCGCCACGCGACGCGCCGCCGCGGGGGTCTGACCCACACAGGAACAGGCCGGCCCGGCCGCCCGGATCGGGTGGCCGGGCCGTGCCGCCTGCATCCGGCGACGGTTCCGGGCCGGCAGGAGGCGTACCTGCGGGCGGTCGCGCTGTCGG
>DASWMR010000679.1:0-6014 GCA_036399635.1 Actinoplanes sp.
CGGGAGCCCGGCCGCCGTCGCACCACAAATGGATCACGGCGTGGCGTCGGCGAGCAGCGACACCCGGTAGTGCGCCTCACGCAGCGTGGTGATCAGCGTCAACGAGTGGTCCGGGCCGCGGGTCTCCACTGAGAGCGCCACCTCCACCTCGCCGAAGCTCAGCCGCGGGCTCTGCCGCGAGTGAGCGACGTCTACCACGTTGGCCCGCTGCCCGGCGATCAGGGCGAGCAGGTTGGCCAGCTCACCGGGACGGTCGCTGCAGCGTACGGCCAGACGCAGGAACCGGCCCGCCGAGGCCAACCCGTGTTCGATCACCCGGAGCAGCAGCATCGGGTCGATGTTGCCACCGGACAGGATCGCCACCGCCGGGCCGTCCGCCGGCGGCAGGTAGGCGCCGGTGAGCAGAGCGGCGAAGGCCGCGGCCCCGGCCGGCTCGACCACCATCTTGTGCCTCTCCAGCAACACCAGCATCGCCGCTGACAGGTCCTCGTCGGAGACCGTCACCATCGCGTCGACCAGCTTGCTGACGTGCGCGAAGTTCAGGTCGCCGGGACGGAGCACGGCGATGCCGTCGGCAATCGTGCTGCCGAAGTCAAGCTTCTGCGGTTTTCCGGCGAGCAGCGAGGGCGGGTACGCCGCCGCGCCGCGCGCCTGCACCCCGACGATCCGGATGTCCGGCCGCAGCGCCTTGGCCGCGACCGCCACGCCGGAGATCAGCCCGCCGCCGCCGACCGAGGTGACGATCGTGGCGGCCCCCGGGCACTGGTCGAGGATCTCCAGGCCGACCGTGCCCTGCCCGGCGATCACGTCCGGGTGGTCGAACGGGTGGATCAGCACAGCGCCGGTCTGCGCGGCGAACACCTGCGCCGCCTCGAGCGCGTCATCGACGCTCGTCCCGGCGTACTCGATCGCCGCGCCGTACCCCTTGGTGGCCGTGACCTTGGGCAGCGGCGCCCCCTCCGGCATGAAGACGGTGGACCGGGCACCGAGCAGCCCGGCGGCGAGCGCCACCCCCTGCGCATGGTTGCCGGCGCTGGCGGCGACCACCCCGCGGTCCCGCTCGGCCACCGACAGGCGAGAGATCCGGGTGTACGCCCCACGCACCTTGTAAGACCCGGCCCGCTGCTGGTTCTCGCACTTCAGCCAGGTCGGCACGCCGCAGAGCTCGGTCAGCAACCGGGACGGGACCAGCGGGGTGGTGTGCGCGACCCCGGTCAGCAGCCGGCGCGCTGCCTCGATGTCGTTCAGCGTGAGCAGGTCCAGTGGCGGTGAGACCCCAGCAGTCATGCGTGCGATCGTCCCACCCCGGCCTAATAGGCGTGCCGCTGCCAGGGGTTGAGCACCTCGAACTGGCCGGCCACCGCGAGGAGCAGCAGCTCCGAGTCGGGCGGCCCGACCAGCTGGACGGCGAGCGGCAGCCCGTCCGGGCGCAGGCCGACCGGCACGACGATGGCCGGCAACCCGGCGATGTTCCAGGGTGCGACGAACGTGCCGGAACGGACGCTGACCAGCATGCTGCGCCGCCAGGAACCGGCCGAGTACTGCTCGGCAGTCGGCGGAGCCGCCGCCAGCGCCGGGGTGAGCAGCAGGTCGAGCGAGTTGTCCGCGAAGAACTTGATCGCCGCCGCCCGCCACGCGTCGCGGTGCTTCTGCTGGACCAGGCCGCTGCGCATGGCCCACTTACCCAGCGCGATGTGCCGGCGGGTACGCGGCTGCAGGCTCGCCACGTCGAGCCGCGCCGACTCCTGGTAGGCCGAGGCGAACCAGGTCGCGGTCGCCCGGATGCCGAGCGAGACGGGGTAGCGCGGATGAGCGGTCACCGTGTCGTGTCCGGCCCGCACCAGCAGCTTCGAGGCCTTGCCGACCGCTTCGAGGTTCGGCTGGTCGGCGCCCAGGCCGGCGACCGGCGACCGGGTCGACACGCCGATCCGCAGCTTGTCCGGCTCGACCAGCCGCACTGGAGCACGCCCGGCCAGCACCGAGAAGCCCAGCGCCGCGTCGGCCACCGTGGTGGTGAGCACGCCGTTCTCCACCAGGCCGAACCAGTCGTCGACGCCCAGCTCGGCCGGGACCACGCCCCGGCCGGGCTTGAGACCGACCAGGCCGCAGCAGGCGGCCGGGATCCGGATCGAACCCATCCCGTCGTTGCACTGGGCGATCGGCACCAGGCCGGCGGCCACCGCGGCAGCCGCACCGCCGGAGGAGCCGCCCGGCGTCCGGTCCCGGTCCCAGGGGTTGCGGGTGGGGCCGTCCGCATCGTCGGTCACCGCCCAGAGCCCCATCTCGGGCATCTTGGTGACACCGACCACCACCGCGCCGGCGCCGCGCAACCGCCGTACGACCTCGTGGTCCTCCTCGGACACCGGTGTGCTCGCCGCCGCCGAGCCGGAGAAGGTCGGCAGGCCGGCCACCGCGGTGTTCTCCTTGACCGCGACCGGCACCCCGGCGAGCGGAAGGTTCGACAGGTCCTCCTGGTCGTCGACCTTCTCCGCCTCGGTGATCGCCTCAACCGCCCGGACCACCCGGAACGCGTCCAACGACGGGTCGGTGATCGAGATCTGCTCCAGGTGGTCGGCGACGACCTGGGTCGCCGTCACGTCGCCGCGCCGCACGGCCCGGGCGATCTGCTTCGCCGTGGCACCCACCCAGGTAACGTCTGCCATTGCCCGCTCCGTAACGTCTCACCTAGTGAACTTGCATCGGTTTTCCGCCGCGGGTTGGCTCAGCGTGAACTTGCATCGGTTTCCGCCGCGGGTTGGCTCAGCGTGAACTTGCATCGGTTTCCGCTGCGGGTTGGCTCAGCGTGAACTTGCGTCGGTTTTCCGCCGCGGGTTGGCTCAGCCGAGAGCCCGCTCGAGGTCGGCGAGCAGATCGTCAACATTCTCGATGCCGACAGACAGTCGCACGAGATCGGCGGGGACTTCAAGCGCCGAGCCGGCAGCCGACAGGTGTGTCATCTGCCCCGGGTGCTCGATCAGCGACTCGACGCCGCCCAGCGACTCGGCGAGGATGAAAAGCTTTGTCTTGTTGCAGATCGCGATGGCCTGCTCCGGCCCGCCGACCGCCTGGAACGAGATCATGCCGCCGAAGCGCTGCATCTGCTTGGCCGCGATCTCATGCCCCGGGTGCGCCTGGAGGCCCGGGTAGAGGACGCTCCCCACGGCCGGGTGGTCGCTGAGGTACGCGGCGATCCGCTCCGCGTTGTCGCAGTGCCGCTCCATGCGTACGCCCAGGGTCTTGATCCCGCGCAGGGTGAGCCAGGCGTCGAACGGCCCGTTCACCGCGCCCATCGCGTTCTGGTGGAAGGCGAGCTGGTCGCCGATCTCGTCGTCGGCCGCGACCAGGGCACCGCCGATCACGTCGGAGTGTCCACCCAGGTACTTCGTGGTCGAGTGCACCACGACGTCGGCGCCGAACGCGATCGGCTGTTGCAGGTACGGCGAGGCGAACGTGTTGTCCACGACGAGCAGGCCGTCGTACTCGTGGGCGAGGCCGGCCAGAGCGGCGATGTCCGCGATGTTCAGCAGCGGGTTCGTGGGTGTCTCCGCCCAGATCGCCTTGGTGTGCCCGGGCCGGAACGCGGCGCGCACGGCGTCCATGTCGTCCAGCGGGACGGCGGTCCAATCCAGACCCCAGTTCTCGGCGACCTTGGCGAAGAGGCGGAACGTGCCACCGTACGCGTCGTCCGGAATGACCACGTGATCCCCCGGCCGGCAGAGCGCCCGCAGCAGGGTGTCCTCGGCGGCGAGCCCGCTGGCGAAGGCGAGGCCGCGCCGGCCGCCCTCGAGCGCGGCGAGGCACTCCTGGAGCGAGTCGCGGGTCGGGTTGCCCGAGCGGCTGTACTCGTACCCGAGGCGGGGCGCGCCGACGGCGTCCTGGGCGTACGTGGAAGTCTGATAGATCGGCGGCACCACCGAGCCGGTACGCGGATCCGGGTCCTGGCCGGCGTGGATCGCGATGGTGTCGAAGCCGTAGTCGTTAGCCGTCATGCTGGGCAAGGCTAGTCTCACCAGGTGGCCGACTGCGTGTTCTGCGGGATCGTGGCGGGGTCGGTCCCCGCGTTCAAGGTCGCCGACCGACCCGAGGGAGTGTGCTTCCTCGACGTCCGGCCGGTCTTCAAGGGGCACGTCCTGATCGTCCCGAGGCAGCACGTGGTGACGCTGACCGATGTGCCCCCCGACCTCCTGTCCGGATATTTCGGGCTTGTGCAGTCGGTGGCCGCCGCCGTTCCCGCCGCGCTCGGCGCCCAGGGAACATTCGTCGCGAACAACAACGTCGTGTCGCAATCGGTGGCGCATCTGCACTTCCACGTCGTACCGCGGACAAAAGGCGACGGTTTACGCGGCTTCTTCTGGCCCCGGCGTAAATATGAGAGCGACGACGAGGCCGCCGGCTTCGCCCAGCAGATCGCCGCCTTGCTCGGGTAAGGATGGCCTGGCCGACGGCGTTGCACAGACCGGATGAAGGGAGTGACCGTGTTCCTGCGGCACAAGAAGCTTGACCTAATCACGCCAGACCAGGCCCTGCCCGGCCGCCCGCTGGAGATGCCGGTCGCCGACAAGCACATCGTTCTCGGCACCCCGCTCAAGGGACCGTGGCCCGCCGGCCTCGAGGTCGCGGTCTTCGGCATGGGCTGTTTCTGGGGCGCCGAGCGGGTCTTCTGGCAACTGCCGGGCGTCTACTCGACCTCCGTCGGCTATGCGGGCGGCTACACCAGGAACCCTACGTACGAGGAGACCTGTTCCGGCACGACCGGCCACACCGAGGTGGTCCAGGTCGTCTACGACCCGGCCAAGATCGGTTTCGACCAGTTGCTGAAGGCCTTCTGGGAGAACCACGACCCGACCCAGGGCATGCGCCAGGGCAACGACGTGGGCACGCAGTACCGCTCGGCGGTCTACACCACGACCGACGAGCAGGCGCGGGTCGCTCAGGCCACCCGGGAGGCGTTCCAGCCGATCGTCTCGGCGGCGGGCCACGGCGAGATCACGACCGAGATCAAGCCGCTGACGGCGTACTACTACGCCGAGGACTACCACCAGCAGTACCTGTCAGACGCCAAGAACCCGTACGGCTACTGCAACCACGGGCCGAACGGGATGACGTGCCCGATCGGCGTCGCCAAGACCGCCTGACCCCGGCCGCCGTCACGGCTCGCCTCGGCCGCACCGTCGGCCATCTCTCACGCCGGGGACTGTTGTCAAGCCTTCCTTGCCAGTGAGCGAAGCTCGGCGGTGACGTCCGGGCCGGAGGGGGCGTGCTCCGGATCAACCAGCCATTGCAGCATCAGACCCGTCAGCAGGGCGAGCGGCACGGAGCCGCCCAGCCCTTCCCGTCCCTTGCGCTGGCCCTCGGCGAGGTAGTCGCGGACCGCTGGTGATCGCTGAGCTTGAACGGCAGCTTCAAGCTGGGCCAACCACAGCGGTCGATGGGTGGCGAAGGTGTCGATGAGGGCCTGCCACCGCTGTTCCGGCGAGTCGGCCGGAACCTGGCGGGCGAGTTCATCGGACAGTTCCTCTACCGCTTCGACCAGGGCCTGAGTCAGCAGCGCCTCCTTGGATCCGAAGTGGTAGCCGATGGCGGCATGGTTGACTCCGGCCGCTGCGGCGATGTCCCGCACGGTCGTACGAGCCCAACCGCGTTCGATCAGGCACTGCTTGGCCCCCCTGAGCAGGTCCTCCCGGTTTCCCATGCGCAAACCCTAGCAAGAGTTTTAACCAGGCGGTTTATCCATATGGATTGACCATTTGGATGAACCCTGGTTAGGGTTCCCGGCATGACGACACCGAACGTTCTGATCTCGGGCGCGAGCGTGGCCGGTCCCGCCCTCGCATACTTGTTGCACCGGGACGGGTACGACGTGACCGTGGTCGAACGCGCATCGACCCTTCGCGACAGCGGGTACGCGGTCGACTTCCGCGGCGGAGCGCTCGACATCCTGCAGGAGCTGGGCATCCTCACCGATCTGCGCACGCACGACACGAAGATGCGCGGAACCACCATCGTCGACCAAA
>DASWMR010000680.1:0-14010 GCA_036399635.1 Actinoplanes sp.
CGGGCGACCAGACGCTGCCCCGGCGGCGGGCACCCGCGGCGATCGCCTCGACCACGTCGTCGTACTCGAGCTCGGGCCAGGAGTCGTGCGCCGGGACGAGATAGAGCACTTCCCCGTCGCGTACGCCCTGGGGGAAGAGACCTTGACTGGCAGCCAGTTGGACGCCGTCCGCGCGCCGCAGCACCCACCCGCCGTGCTTTTCGCCGTCGTCGGCCAGTCCCTCGCCGGCGTGCCGCAGCACCTCGGGCAGCAGCTCGGCCAGCGCGACGTGCTCGGGCAGCGCGACGTCGATGCGCCGCTGCGGCGCACTGATCGTGACCCGGGCCAGCCCGACGCTCACGCCGACCGCCACCGCATGAGCTCGACGATCAACACTCTCCGATGACTCATGACCCTTTTCCGATCGATGGGGCTTGCGGACGACCGAGGCTGCGCAACCGAGCGCACTTTACCTACCATGAGGCCGACGCGATGTCCGGTGACCGGCGCGCGCACGGGGGGTGACCACACACCCTTGTGGACGAAGGGGACAACTCGGGCATGAGTACGGTGGTGATCAAGCGGTCGCCGAGGCGGCCGGCGCCGGAGATTCCGACCGGCGAGATCGCTGTCGAACCGCCGCCGGAGATCCCGCAGAGCATGGGCGGTCGCTGGCAGCAGGCGTTGATGGCGTTGCCGATGCTGGGCGGCTCGGTGGCCATGGCGTTGATGATGAGCCAGGGGTCCGCCGGCCGCGGCCCGTTCTCCTATGTGGTCGGTGGCCTCTTCGGCATCTCCTCGATCGCGATGTTGACCACCGGCATGGGCGCGAGCAGCTCACCGAAGAAGGCGGAGATGATGGCCGCCCGCCGGGAATACCTGCGGCACCTGTCCGGCCTGCGTCGCCGGGTGCGCGAGACGGCGAGCCGGCAGCGGATCGGCCTGCTCTACCGGCATCCCGATCCACACCAGCTCTGGTCCACCGCGGGCAGCCACCGGGTCTGGGAGCGGCGGCCGGCCGACCCGGACTTCGGCGTGGTGCGGCTCGCGGTCGGCCCGCAGACTCTGGCCACGCCGCTGATTCCGCCGGTGACCCGGCCGCTGGACGAGCTCGAACCGATGACCGCCGGTTCGCTGCGGCGCTTCCTGGACGCGTACTCGGTGGTGCCCGACCTGCCGGTTGCCGCCTCGCTGCGCGGCTTCGCGCGGGTCTTCCTGCGTGGCAGCGGGCCGGGCGCGGAGCGTGACGTCCGCGGGCTGACCCGGGCGGTGATCGCCCAGCTGGCCACCTTCCACGCGCCGGACGACATGCTCATCGCGATCTGCGCCGGGCCGGAGCGCCGCGAGTCGTGGGAGTGGGTGAAGTGGCTGCCGCACAACCTGCACCCGTCGCGCACCGATGCACTCGGGCACGTCCGCCTGGTCGCCAGCGCCGGCGCCGACCTGGAGAAGCTGCTCGAAGACGTGATAGGCAACCGGCCGAGGTTCAATGTGGCCGGTGCGAGCACGAGCCGCCCGCATGTGGTGATCGTGCTGGACGGCGTGGACCTCAAGGGCGCGACCCAGCTCGACGACGGCATCGACGGGGTCACCGTGCTCGACCTCGACGAGCAGCCGCCCCGCCTGCTGGACCGCTCGCTGCTGGTGCTCGAGGTGGCCAACGGCGGCGGCCGACGCGTGCTGAACACGCTGGCGATGGACCACGAGGCCGAGGTCGGTACGCCGGACGTGCTCTCCGCCGAGCAGGCCGAGGCGGTCGCCCGGCGCCTGTCCCCGCTGCGGCTGGCCGCCATGTCGAAGTCGTCGGACACCCCGTTGGCCACCGAGATGGGCCTGGCTGAGCTGCTCGGGCTCAGCGATCCCGAGACGTTCAGCGTGGCGCAGACCTGGCTGCCCCGGCCCAACCGCGACAAGCTGCGGGTGCCGATCGGGGTGGGCGCCGACGGCAGCCCGGTCGAGCTCGACCTGAAGGAGTCCGCACAGGACGGCATGGGCCCGCACGGCCTGCTCATCGGCGCCACCGGCTCCGGCAAGTCGGAACTGCTGCGTACGTTGGTGATGGCCCTCGCTGCCAGCCACTCGTCCGAGACGCTGAACTTCGTGCTGATCGACTTCAAGGGCGGCGCGACCTTCTCCTCGCTCGACCGGCTGCCGCACACCGCCGCCGTGATCACCAACCTGGCCGACGAGCTGGTCCTGGTCGACCGCATGGTGGACGCGATCGACGGCGAGCTGGTCCGGCGCCAGGAGCTGCTGCGCAAGGCGGGCAACTACGCCAGCCTGCGCGACTACGAGAAGGCGCGGGCCGGCGGGGCCGCCCTGCCCCCGCTGCCGTCGCTGCTGGTTATCTGCGACGAGTTCTCCGAGCTGCTCAGCGCCAAACCGGACTTCATCGACCTGTTCGTCCAGATCGGACGGCTGGGCCGGTCGCTCGGCGTGCATCTGCTGCTGGCCAGTCAGCGGCTCGAGGAGGGCCGGCTGCGTGGTCTGGACACCCACCTCTCCTACCGGGTCGGCCTACGGACCTTCTCGGCGCTCGAGTCGCGGGCGGTGCTCGGCGTCCCGGACGCCTATGAGCTGCCCCGGTCGCCCGGACACGGCTATCTGAAATTCGGCACCGAGCCGCTGGTGCGTTTCAAGGCGGCGTACGTCTCCGGGCCGGTACGCAAGGCCGGGGCCGGCGCCGCGGCCGGTGGTGCCGGTGCCGTCCCGCAGGTGCTGGCGTACTCGACGAAGTACGTGCCGGAGCCGAAGCCGGCGAAGCCGGTGCTGCCCAAGCCGGCGGAGATCGCGACCGGCGAGAGCGTGCTGGACGTGATGGTGGACCGGCTCAACGGCCAGGGCCCACCGGCCCACCAGGTGTGGTTGCCGCCGCTGAACCAGTCCGCCGCACTGGACGAGTTGCTCGGCCCGGTCGTCGCCGACCCGGTGCGCGGGCTGGCCTTCGCCAATCCCGAGCTGCACGGCGCCCTGCAGGTGCCGGTCGCCCTGGTGGACAAGCCGCGGGAACAGCTGCGCGACGTGCTGTGGCTGCAACTGGCCGGTGCCGCCGGGCACGTGGCGGTGGTCGGTTCCACGCTGAGCGGCAAGTCGACCGCGCTGCGCTCGATGATCTGCGGGCTCGCGCTCACCCACACCCCGGCCGAGGTGCAGGTCTACTGCCTCGACTTCGGTGGCGGCTCGCTCGGCACGCTGCGCGACCTGCCGCACGTCGGCGGCGTCTCGGGCCGGATGGACACGGTCGGCGTCCGGCGTACGGTCGGCGAGGTCTCCACCCTGCTCAGTGAGCGCGAAGCCCGGTTCGCGGCGATGGGCGTCGACTCGATGGCGTCCTACCGGCGCCGCCGGGCGAACGCGGCGGGGCTTGGCGGCGGCGCGGCCGAGCACGACCCGTTCGGCGACGTGTTCCTGGTGGTGGACGGCTGGTCCACGCTCCGCAAGGAGTATGAGGAACTCGATCCGGTCATCACCGACATCGCCACCCGGGGTCTCTCGTACGGCATCCACGTGGTGGTGGCGTCGTCCCGGTGGATGGACTTCCGGCCGGCGATCCGCGACCTCTTCGGCTCCCGGCTCGAGCTGCGGCTGGGCGACCCGAGCGACTCGACGGTCAACCGGCGGGCCGCGCTGAGCGTGCCGGAGAAGCCCGGCCGCGGCATCGTCGAGCATCCCACCGACAAGAACAAGTTCCTGCACCTGCTGACCGTGCGACCCGAGGTCAGCACCATGGGCGACACCGCCGACCTGGTCAAGGCGATCGCGACGAACTGGGCCGGTCCGCACGCCCCGCGGGTGCGCCTGCTGCCGGCCTCGGTGCCGTACGCCGACATGGACCTCGACCGCTCCACCGGCCTGCGCCTGCCGATCGGCATCTCCGAGGCCGACCTGCAACCGGTCGAGATCGACTTCGCCTCCGATCCGCACTTCCTGCTCTTCGGCGACTCCGAGTGCGGCAAGTCGTCGTTCCTGCGGGCACTCGCCACCTCGGTCATCCGGCGGTTCACCCCCGAGCGGGCGCGTCTGATCCTTGTCGACTATCGCCGCAGCCTGATGGACCTGCCCGAGTCGGAGCACCGGATCGGCTACGGCATCCAGGCGGCGAAGACGCTCGAGCTGATGGAGTCGGTAGCCGGCTACATGGAGCGCCGCCTGCCCGGCCCGGACGTCACCGCCCAGCAGCTGCGCGACCGGTCCTGGTGGACGGGGCCGGAGTTGTTCGTCCTGGTCGACGACTACGACCTGGTGATGGCCGGCCCGACCAACCCGCTGACCCCGCTGCTCGAATACCTTCCGCAGGCCCGGGACATCGGACTGCACCTGGTGCTGACCCGGCGGGCCGGCGGGGCCAGCCGGGCGCTCTACGAGCCGGTCATTCAGCGGCTGCGCGAGCTCTCCGCGCCGGGCATGGTGATGTCCGGACCGTCCGACGAGGGTGCGTTGGTCGGCGCGGTGCGACCGACCCTGCTGCCACCGGGCCGTGGCCGACTACTCACTCGGCGTGAGGGCGTGCGCCTCGTGCAGCTCGCCCACCTTCCGCCCTATCCAGAGATGCGAAGGATTTAACACACTCAGGGTGCGATAGGCATCGACGGAGCCCAGCGCCGACGCCCATTCTCGGAGTAATCTGCAGCGACCGTCCAGGATCAGAATGGCGATGCGACTCGTGACTGCAGCCAGCGCGCGTCCCCGGCCCCCGGGGGGCCTGGGTTCTCCGCGCCGCCCGAAGGGCATGGTGCCGGTGGCCTTGCGGTTGACCGCGGCGTTGCTCGCCGGGTTTGCCGGGGCGGGCATTCCGGCCTCGCCGGTCCGCGCCACGCCGCTGCCACCTGCCGAGCCCGCCCCGCTGCTCGGCGATGCGGTGCGCGAAGAGCAGGCGCACCTGCGGACGCTCGATGTGGGCAGCGCGTGGGCGATCTCGGAGGGTGCCGGGGTCACCGTCGCGGTGATCGACTCCGGCGTCGACGCCGATCACCCCGACCTGCGCGGGCAGGTGCTGTCCGGCTTCGACCTGGTGGACCCGCACGGCGACGGCGACACCGACCTGGTCGGTCACGGCACCACGGTGTCGGCCATCATCGCCGGCCGCGGCGACGACAGCAACGGCGTGATCGGCATCGCGCCGAAGGCGAAGATCCTGCCGGTCCGGGTGCTCGACCAGGAGAACCGCTACAGCGACGCGATCATCGTGGCGAAAGGGGTCCGCTGGGCGGTCGACCACGGCGCCCGGGTGATCAACCTGTCGCTCGGCGGCAACGGCACCAGCGCCGCGCTGGCCGCCGCCCTCGACTACGCGTTCGCCAAGGACGTGGTGGTGGTCGCCTGCACCGGCAACGCGATCCCGTCCACATCGGGCGGTGTGTGGTACCCGGCACGCGAGCCCGGCGTGCTCGCGGTGGCCGGTATGGAACGCAACGGCGACCAGCTGTGGGCCGGCTCGATCACCGGCAAGGAGACCGTGCTCACCGCGCCGGCCACCCAGTTGGTCGGTGCCCGGCCCGGTGCCGACGGCTACTGGAAGGTGCAGGGCACCAGCTTCGCCGCCCCGATGGTCTCGGCCACCGTGGCCCTGGTCCGCTCCCGCTGGCCGACCATGCCGGCCGGCGAGGTGATCAACCGGATCATCCGGACCGCCAAGGACCGCGGCCCGATCGGCCGCGACCCGGAGTTCGGCTTCGGACTGGTCGACCCGACCGGCGCGCTGACCGCCATCGTCCCGTCCGTCGTCAACAACCCGCTGGACACGGCGCCGTCGCCGGGCGTCGCCGGCTTCGGCAGCGCCCCGGTTCCCGGCCAGGCCCAGTCCGCCCCGTTCACGAAAAAGCATGCCCTGGTCCCGCGGGCTGCCGCCGAGCCGGGTGCCGGTGCCGCCCCGGTGATCCCGGAGCCGCGGCCGGCGTACGGCCGCTGGTGGGCTGCCGCCTTGTTCCTGATGTCTGCGATAGCCGCCCTGGTGACGGTCCGCCGCTTCGCCGGCGCCACCTGACCGGCCCAGTTGCACCTGGGCGGGACGCCCCGGGCCGCGGTCAGGCGCAGTCGCCGGTGCGGACTCCCTGCGTGCGGGTCTCGCCGGCCTTGGCCACCGAGGACGCCTCGTTCGCCGAGAGGGCGAAGCCGGTGTTCTTGTCGTCCGCCGCCGCGGCGAAGATGACGCCCAGCACCTGACCGCTCGGGGTGATCAGCGGGCCGCCGGAGTTGCCGCTGCGGACCAGTGACCGGATGGTGTAGATCTCCCGGGTCACGTCCTTGGAGTCGTAGATGTCCGGGCCGGTGATCTGTCCGAGGTCGCGCACCCGGGCGGACTGCGCGTCGTAGGGCCCGTCCTGGGGGTAGCCGAGCACGATCGCGCTGGCCCCGGTCGCCGCCTGCTTCGGCACGAACGGCATCACCGGCGCGCTCAGGCCAGGCACCCGGATCACCGCAAGGTCGCGGCCCGGGTCGTACACCACCACGGTGCCCCGCTCGCGCCGTCCGTTCACCTCGACCGAAACCTCGCGGGTGCCGGCCACCACGTGCGCGTTGGTCATCACCCGCTCCTCGGCGTAGACGAAGCCGGAGCCCTCGATCCGGCGCGAGCAGCTCGGCGCGGTGCCGAGCACCTTGAGCACCGACCGCTTCGACTTCTGCACGACCTGCGAGTTTTTCAACGCCGGGTCCGGCGCGTCGACCTGCTTCGCCTTCGTCCGGGTGAGGCCACCGAAGACGTCCGGGAAGCCGCTGGTGTCGAGGGTGTCGCGCAACGCCGAGGAGAGCGCCTCCGCCTCGTCCGGCATCATGCCGTTGATGCCGCCGAGGATCGCGCTGCTGCGCACCTCGGCGTTGAGGCCCTGGAACGGCGTCGAGCCCAGCGGCACCGCGATCAGCCAGGCCACCAGGAGCACCGCGACCAACGAGATCACCGCGCCGCCGGCGTCGTCCATGCGCTGCAGCGGCTTGCTCGAGATGGCCCGGCGCACGTGCGTGCCGAGCCAGCCGGCCAGCGTCTGCCCGAGCACCGCGAGCGCGAAGATCGCCACGAGGGAAACCACCAGCCGCGCGGAGCTGCTCTCGAAGCGATCAGCGATCAACGGGCCCACCTGCAACCCGATCAGCACGCCGCTGAAGAAGCCGCCGAACGAGAGCGCGCCGATGACGAAACCTTGGCGGTAACCGCTGATCGCGAAGACCAGCATGAGCAGGATCAGGATGCCATCGACCACGGACACTCACCCAGCGTAGAAGCGGCGGGCCACCCCAAGATCACGGCAGCACCTCGTCGGGGGCGCCGCCGCGGGCGGCGGGCACCGGTGCGGAGGCGTCCGGCAACTCGACCAGCCGCCCCGGCTGCCATGGCTGTGTCCACCCGGCCATGTCGAGCAATGTCGAGATCACCCCCGCCGTGAAGCCCCACACAAGCAGGCCGCGAACCTGGAAAGCCGGTCCGATCCAACCACTCGGATGCCGCACCCGAATACGGTTATCCGGGTCGACCAGTTCACTGATCGGCAGGCTCGCGACGTGCGCGACCTCGGCCGGCTCGCGCGGACTGACCGGGTGCGGCCGCCGCCACCAGGCCAGCACCGGGGTCACCACGAACGAGCTCACCGGGATGTAGAGATCGGGCAGCAGGGCGAGCACCTCGGTGCCGGCCGGGTCGAGCCCGACCTCCTCGTTCGCCTCGCGCAGCGCGGTGGCAGCGGCGTCCGGGTCGCCGGGATCGGTGGCACCACCGGGAAAGGCCGGCTGCCCGGCGTGGTTGCGCATGGTGGCCGCGCGCTGCAGGACCAGCAGATCGGGGCCGCCCGGGGTGTTCGCGGCCGGCTCGCTCTCGCCGAGCAGCACCAGCACGGCGCTGGGCCGGCCACCACCGGGCGGCGGGCGCAGGGTGGTGAAGTCTTCGGTGCGGCAGTCGCCGACCCGGCTGAGGAGCGGCTCGAACCAGGGCGGCAGGTCGTGGGGCCGCCGCAGCACCCGGCCGCGGCTCACAGCGTCACCGCGACGCCGGTGTGGGTGCGGACCTGATCGGCGAGGCTCCAGGCGTCGAGCGGCAGCGGGTGGACGACCGCCCGGCCGCCCGCGTCGAGAAAGACCGTGACGGGCAGCGCGGCGCGGCCCAACGCATCGATCAACTTGCGGTCGGCGTCGACCAGGGTGGGCATGCTGACCCCGCGGTCGGCGGCGAACGAGGCACCGCCCTCCCGGGAGTCGCCGGTGTTGACGCCGAGCACCATGAGCCGGCCGTCCGCCTGGTCGGCCAGCCGCTGCATGACCGGCAACTCGGTGCGGCACGGCGTGCACCAGGACGCCCAGAGGGTGATCACGGCCGGGCCGCGCAGGTCACGCAGGGACACCGGCTGACCGCCGGCGAAGCAGGGCAACCGCAGGTCGGGCAACGCGATGGAGACCGACGAAGCCGAGCCCGACCCAGCGGACGAGGGCCCAGCCGACGAAGGCCCAGCGGAAGAAGGCCCAGCGGAAGAAGGCCGGGCCGAAGAAGGCCGGGCGGAGGAGAACCCAGCGGACGAGGGTGCGCCGGCCGGAGAGGGCGGCGGCGAGGTGAGTGAGGTGCAGTCGGTAAAGGGGATGGGCGTCGTGGTCTCGGGCGTCGCCTCGGCGGTGCAGCCGCTGGTCGCGGCCAGCATGAGCAGCGCCATCAGCACCGGCCACCATCGGCCGGTCACGGCGCCTCCGGCGCGGTCACCGCCGCGGCCGGCACCAACTCGGGGTCGACACCGGCCGCCACCGCGAGCTCGCGGGCGCGCGGCCCCTTGAGCAGCTTGGCAGCAGCGGCCGCCTCGGTCGGGCCGGTCCCGTACGCCGGGCAGGCCGCGGCCAACGTGCAGGCGCCGCAGGCCGGCTTGCGGGAGTGGCAGACCCGCCGCCCGTGGAAGATCACCCGGTGCGACAGCATGGTCCAGTCGCGCTTCTCGATCAGGTCGGCGACCTGGAACTCGATCTTCACCGGGTCGTCCTCGTGCACCCAGCCGAAGCGGTTGGTCAACCGCCGGAAGTGGGTGTCGACGGTGATGCCGGGAACGCCGAACGCGTTGCCGAGAATCACGTTCGCCGTCTTGCGCCCGATGCCGGGCAGCGCGACCAGAGCGTCCAACTTGGCCGGTAGCGCCCCGTCGTGCCGCTCGATCAGCGCCTGGCCCAGCTTGATCAGCGAGTCGGTCTTGGCCCGGAAGAACCCGGTCGGCCGGAGCAGCTCCTCCATCTCCTCGCGGTCTGCGGCGGCGTAGTCGGCCGCGGTGAGATAGCGCTTGAACAGCGTCGGGGTGACCATGTTGACCCGGACGTCGGTGGTCTGCGCGGACAGGATGGTGGCGACCGCCAGCTCCAGCGGAGTGCCGAAGTCGAGCTCGCAGTGCGCGTCGGGATGGGTGTCGGCAAGGGTGCCCGCCATCTTGCGGGCGCGGCGCTTGCGCCCGATGGGCGTCTCCGCCGCAAACCGCTTCACCGACCGCGCCACCTGAGTCACCGCTACAGACTACGTCGCTCTCCTGACAGGAAATCCGTCACGCCGGGGCGGTGAGCGAGCCGTCCGCGGCGACGGACACGGCGTTGTCACCGAAGTCGTCCTCGGACAGCCCGGCGACGAGTTCCCGGCCGCGCTCGTTCTGCGCGTCCCGGGTCGGCAGGCCGGCCGAGTTCATGTACGTCGAATGGAACCCCCCACCCGCAAATGTCCCGTCCGCGGCGAGCGTGACCCGCAGGACCCCGCCGTACTTCAGCAGCCCGGTCCCCTTCAGCGTGCGCCCACCGCCGGCGAAATTCCCCAGGCTGTACGCGATCAGCCGGCCCTGGTAGAACTCCATCCCGCGCAGCACATGTGGGCCGTGCCCGACGACCAGATCGGCTCCGGCGTCGATCACCGCGTGACTGAACCGGACCGGATCGCCCCTGTTCTCCCCGTGGAACATCTCGGTGCCCGGCCGCACGTGCTGGCTGTCGGAGCCCTCCGCGCCCATGTGCACCTGCACCACGACGAGATCGGCCCGCTCGGTCCCCGCTCGCACGACGGCCCGCGCCGCGCCCAGGTCGTTGAGGTTGTTGGCGCCCGCGTACGAGGAGAAGCCGATCACCGCGACCTTGACGCCCCGGACCTCGACCACGGTGATCTCGCCGGTGTTGCCGGTGTACTTCACGCCGGCGTCGTCCAGCGCCGCGCGAGTGTTGCGCGCCCCCGCCGTACCCATGTCCCTGGTGTGGTTGTTCGCCGTGTTCACCAGATCGAAGCCGGCGTCGGAGAGATGACGGGCGTAGGACGGCGGTGACCGGAAGGCGTAGCAGTTGGGTTCCGGCGGGGAGCCGCACTTGGCGGCGCCGGTGTTCTCGGTCAGCGGCTGCTCGAGGTTGCCCATCACCAGATCGGAGGCGAGGGCCTCGCGGACCGAGTCGAAGAATCCGGCGCCGTCGTTGGGCGGCATCTTGCCCGGCGCGTTGCTCATCATGATGTCCCCGGTGGCCGTCAGGGTGACGGTGCCCGGCGCGGCCGGAGCGCCGGTGGGCGGCACCGACGACTCGACGGCGGCCGGGGCGGCGCTGATCGCCGGCTCCCGCCCCTTGGCGGCGCCGGTGCTCCGGTCCCGGTTAGCAAACGCGACAGTTCCGACGCCCGCACCGATCAACACCGCGAGCGCAAGCGTGACAGTGAGGACAGGTCGCCCAAACAGGCCCAGAGATCGATCGGGGGGGTGGGAATCCATCGATGACGACGATACCGTCAGGTGGCATCGCGGACGACCCGTCGAATGGCCCGTCGTCACACCATCCGAAGCGACGATGAACACCGCCCGTCACGGTGGGCCTGGTTACCCTGCGGTATCTGATCAAGGGGTGCCCGACCGTATATCGCCCGCGTGCGCCTAGACTGGCCGAGCGCAGGCGTTGCGCGTGTTCGGAGGTGCGACGATGGATGAGGTACTGGCGCGCAGCGGGATCTTCCAGGGCGTGGACCCGGAGGCGGCCGACGCGCTCGCCAAGGAGATGGACACGGTCGAGGTCCGCAAGGGCGACGTCCTGTTCAACGAGGGCGAGGCCGGTGACAGCCTCTACATCGTGTTGTCCGGGAAGATTAAACTGGGCCGCCGCGCCGCGGACGGCCGGCAGAACCTGGTCTCGATCATGGGTCCGTCGGACATGGTCGGCGAGCTCTCCCTGTTCGACCCCGGCCCGCGCACGGCGACCGCGACCGCGGTGACCGACGCCCGGCTGGCCCGGCTGAAGAAGACGTCGCTGCGCCCCTGGCTGAACAACCGGCCGGAGATCGCCGAGCAGCTGCTGCGCGTGCTGGCCCGCCGGCTGCGCCGCACCAACGACGCTCTCGCCGACCTGATCTTCACCGATGTCCCCGGCCGAGTGGCGAAGAACCTGTTGCAGATGGCCGGCCGGTTCGGTACCCGGGACGGCGGTGTGCTCCGCGTCACCCACGACCTCACCCAGGAAGAGCTCGCCCAGCTCGTCGGCGCGTCCCGCGAGACGGTGAACAAGGCACTCGCCGACTTCGCCTCGCGCGCCTGGCTGCGGCTGGACGGCAAGAGCGTGATCATCCTGGACCCGGAGCGCCTGGCCCGCCGCGCCCGCGTCTGAGTTTCCGTCACCTGACCAGCCGCCCGGTCGGGGGGCTGGTCAAATGTGCCCAATCCCCCCTAAAGGGGGATAAAGCCGTCACATTCGCATCCGTGTCGCACCTACTCGGCCACTCGTTACGGAGGTGGTCGAGAGTCACCGACGGGATGCGAGAGGGCGCGGCTTTGAACATGCTGGGGGGCATACACCGCACCGGGGTTCCGACGTGACTGTGCTCGACACAGCCATCGATCCACGTACGCCCGCCTATCTCGAGGGCCGCGGCACCGCCCTGGAGCGTCTCGCCCGGCTCGACGCCGCGCTGGAGGAGGCACAGGCCGGCGGGGGCGAGAAGGCGGTCACCCGGCACCACGCACGAGGGAAACTGCTGCCCCGGGAACGCGTCGAGATGCTGCTCGACCAGGACAGCCCCTTCCTCGAGCTGTCGCCGGTGACCGGGTGGGGCGCCGAGGTACCGGTCGGGGCCGGGGTGGTCACCGGGGTCGGCGTGATCGAGGGCGTGGAGTGCGCGATCATCGCGACCGACCCGACAGTCGACGGCGGCGGCGCGTACGCGACCGAGAAGATCCGCCGGGTGGCCCGGATCGCCGCGGTCAACCGGCTGCCGTTGGTGAACCTCGCGGAGTCGCCGGCCGAGTCGGCCCCGGTCGGACCGCCGCCCGGCGGCGGGATCGCCCGCGACCTCGGCCGCCTCGCCGTCGACCGGGTCCCGACGATCTGCGTGATCTTCGGGAACACCAGTGGCGAGGTCGCCTACCTGCCGGCGCTCGCCGACTACACGATCATGGTGCGCGGGCACGCCAAGATGATCACCATCCACCCGCTGCCGTTGCGCGGCGTCGTCAACGGCCGGGCCCCGCTGGCGGTACCGATCGGGCTCGCCGGGCCGGCCGATCAGCTGGCCGAGGACGAGCGGGACGGCCTGCGCCTGGCCCGCCAGTGCGTACGCCGGTTGAACTGGCGCAAGCGCGGCCCGCTCCCCCGCACGTTCCCGCCCGAGGATCCGAAGTACTCCGTCGAGGACCTGCTCGCCCTCGCCGGGGCCGACCCGGCGATGTTCGATCCGCGCGAGGTGCTCGCCCGGATCCTGGACGGCAGCGATTTCGATGAGTTCAAGCCCGGCCAGGGCAACGCCCTGGTAGCCGGTTGGGGCGAGTTGCACGGTTATCCGATCGGCATCCTGGCCGCCGTGGGCGCCCCGCACACCGCCGCCGAAACACAGAAGGCGGTGCATTTCATCCAACTCGCCAACGCCACCGACACGTCGCTGCTGCTCGTTCAGCGCGACACCACCCCGGGCCTGTTCGGCGCCGGCGAGATCGACGCCCTGGCCCATTCCACCGTGCCGCACCTGGCCCTCAACACCGGACGTACCGGCGATCCCCGTTTCGCGTTCAGCTGGCCGACCGACGGCCCGGCGGCGAACGGTGATGACGACGGCGTCATCGACCCCCGCGACACCCGTACCGTCCTCGGCCTCTGCCTCTCCGCCGCGCACAGCGCGGTCGTCGAGGGCGCCGGGCACGTCGGTGTGTTCCGACCCGGAAAGGTAGACCAGTGATCCGACGTCTTCTGGTGGCCGACCGTGGCGAGATCGCCCGCCGGGTGTTCGCCACCTGCCGCCTGGTCGGCATCGAGACGGTCGCCGTCTACTCCGACGCCGATTCCGACGCGCCGCACATCGGCGAGGCGGACTACGCCGTACGGCTGGACGGTGGCCCGCCCGCCGCGGCCTATCTGCGCGGTGACCTGATCATCACCGCCGCGCAGCGGACCGGTGCGAACGCCATCCATCCCGGCGACGGTGAGCTCGCCGAGGACCCGGACTTCGCCGCCGCGGTGGTCGAGGCCGGCATGATCTGGGTGGGCGCGCCCGCCAAGACCCTGGCCATGCTGCGCAGCAAGAGCGAGACGAAGGCGATGGTCGCCGAGGCCCGGGTTCCGGTGCTGCCGACCTACACCGACCCGGACACGGTGCCCGGGTTCCCCGTGTTGATCAAGCCGGACGCCGGCTCCGGCGGCACCGGCCTGCGGGTGATCCGGGACGCGGCGACGCTGGCCGAGGCGGTGTCCGCCACCCGCCGGGAGACCGGCGGCGCGGTCTACTGCGAGCCGTACGTGGAGAACGTGCGGCACATCGAGGTGCCGGTCCTGGCCGACGAGCACGGCGCGGTGGTGCCGTTCGGCGAGCGGGAGTGCTCGATCCAGCGCCGCTATCAGAAGATCATCGAGGAGACGCCCTCCCCGGCGGTCGATCCGGCGCTGCGCGAGGAGCTGTGCCGGGCCGCGATCATCGCGGTACGGGCCATCGGCTTCGTCGGCGCCGGCGCGGTCGAGTTCCTGCTCGACGCCGAGGGCGACTTCTGGTTCCTCGAGCTGACCCCGATGGTGCAGGCCGAGCACGCGGTCACCGAGTGCGTCTCCGGCTATGACCTGATTCGCCTCCAGCTGCTGGTCGCCGAG
>DASWMR010000681.1:0-5395 GCA_036399635.1 Actinoplanes sp.
ATTTGTCGTTTGTTCTTGATCTTCCGGGTCAGAACGTCTCTTTGGGCGCGTCGTCCAGCTCGGCCTCGGGGATCGCGGCCGTGTTGTGCGGGACGTGGGCGCCGCGGACGACCGCGCGGATGGCCGCCGCGACCGCCGGAGTCACCTTCGGGTCGAAGACGCTGGGAACGATCACCGTGGGGTTGAGCTTGTCGTCGCCGACGACATTGGCGATCGCGTGCGCCGCAGCCAAGGCCATCTCCTCGGTGAACTCGACCGCGGCAGCGTCGAGCAGGCCGCGGAAGACGCCGGGGAAGGCCAGCACGTTGTTGATCTGGTTGGGCTGGTCGGACCGGCCGGTGGCCACCACAGCGGCGTGCAGCCGGGCCTGCCGTGGGTCGACCTCCGGGTCGGGGTTAGCCAGCGCAAAGACGATCGACTTGTCGGCCATCTTGGCGATGTCGTCGCCGGTGAGCAGGTTCGGCGCGCTCACCCCGATGAAGACGTCGGCGCCGACGATCGCGCCGGGTAGGTCACCGGAGAAATTCGCCCGGTTCGTGTTCTCGGCGAGCCACTGCCAGCTGGGGGTGAGGTCGGCCATGCCACGGTGCAGCGCACCCGCCCGGTCGTACGCGATGATGTCGCCCACGCCCTGGCGGAGCAGCAGCTTCATGATCGCCGTGCCGGCCGCACCGGCGCCGGAGACCACCACCCGCACGTCCTCCAGGCGCTTGCCGACCACCCGCAGCGCGTTGGTGAGCGCGGCCAGCACGCAGATCGCGGTGCCGTGCTGATCGTCGTGAAAGACCGGAATGTCCAATTGTTCACGCAGCCGCGCCTCGATCTCGAAGCACCTGGGCGCCGCGATGTCCTCCAGGTTGATCCCGCCGTAGGCCGGCGCGATCGCCTTGACGATCCGCACGATCTCGTCGGTGTCCTGGGTGTCCAGCACCACCGGCCAGGCGTCCACCCCGCCGAACCGCTTGAACAGCGCGGCCTTGCCCTCCATCACCGGCATTGCCGCGGCCGGGCCGATGTTGCCCAGGCCGAGCACGGCCGAACCGTCGCTGACCACCGCCACCGTGTTCCGCTTGATCGTCAGCCGGCGCGCATCGGCCGGGTTCTCCGCGATCGCCATGCAAACCCGGGCAACCCCCGGTGTGTACGCCCGGGAAAGCTCGTCGCGGTTGCGGAGCGCGACCTTCGACGACACTTCGATCTTGCCGCCCAGATGCAGCAGGAAGGTTCGGTCGGAGACCTTGCGGACGTCCACCCCGTCCTGCTTCTCGAGCTGCTTGACCACCTGGTCGGCGTGGCCCGAGTCGGCGGTGTCGCAGGTGAGGTCGACGATGACGTGGGTCGAATCGGAGTCGACGACGTCCAGTGCCGTCACGATCGCACCGGCCTCGCCGACGCAGGTGGTGAGCCGACCGATGGACGAGGCGTCCGCGGTCACCGCTATCCGGATCGTGATCGAGAATCCTGCGCTCGGCAGGCGGGTCGTCACCACGGGGTTCCCTCCGACGTTGGCGGGTGCGTCACCGTCATCTTGCTCCCCCGGAAATACCGGCTCCCGGCGGGTGGTTATCTCTGATCCCAGCACTCATACCAAACGTCCGGCCAGGTTATGTGGATGCGCCCGCAGCGGGGACGTGCCACGATCGGGCCGAGGAGGTTCACCTTTGCGTACTACTTACGACGAACCCGTGCTTGACGAGCAGGATCCGACTACCGGCGATCTCGAGCTGGAGGAGCGGCACTCGCTACGGCGGGTCGCCGGGCTCTCCACCGAGCTCACCGACGTCACCGAGGTCGAGTACCGCCAGCTGCGGCTGGAACGGGTCGTCCTGGTCGGCGTCTGGACGTCGGGCACCGTCGCGGACGCGGAGAACTCGCTGGCCGAGTTGGCCGCGCGCGCCGAGACCGCCGGCTCGCAGGTGCTCGAGGGCCTGATCCAGCGGCGCAGCCGGCCCGACACGGCCACTTTCATCGGCCGGGGCAAGGTCGACGAGCTGCGCGACGCGGTGCTGACCACCGGCGCCGACACGGTCATCTGCGACGGCGAGTTGTCGCCGTCGCAGCTGCGCAACCTCGAGCAGCAGACCAAGGTCAAGGTGGTCGACCGGACCGCGCTGATCCTGGACATCTTCGCCCAGCACGCGAAGAGCAAAGAGGGTAAGGCGCAGGTCGAACTGGCCCAGCTGCAATACCTGCTGCCGCGACTGCGCGGTTGGGGTGACTCGCTGTCCCGCCAGGGTGGTGGCGCCGGCGGTGGCGCGGGCGGCGGTGTCGGCACGCGTGGTCCCGGTGAGACGAAGCTCGAGACCGACCGGCGCCGGATCAACACGCGCATCGCGAAGCTGCGGCGTGAGATCAAGGCGATGCGGACGGCCCGGCAGACGAAGCGGTCCAAGCGCGCCAACAGCGGCGTCCCCGCGGTGGCGATCGCCGGTTACACCAACGCCGGCAAGTCCAGCCTGCTCAACCGGTTGACCCAGGCCGGTGTGCTGGTCGAGGACGCGCTGTTCGCGACGCTCGACCCGACCACCCGCCGGACGGCGGCCGAGGACGGGCGGGTCTACACGCTCTCCGACACGGTCGGCTTCGTCCGGCACCTGCCGCACCACATCGTCGAGGCGTTCCGCTCGACGCTCGAGGAGGTGTCGTTCGCGAGCCTCGTCGTGCACGTCGTCGACGGCGCCCACCCCGACCCGGAGGGTCAGGTCAGCGCGGTCCGCGAGGTGCTCGGCGAGGTCGGCGCCGACCGCATCCCCGAGCTGTTGGTGATCAACAAGGTGGACGCGGCCGACGAGGAGACGATCCTGCGGCTCAAGCGCACCTGGCCGGAGGCGGTCTTCGTCTCGGCCCGCAGCGGCGCCGGGATCGACGAGCTGCACGCGGCGATCGCCGAGCGGCTGCCGCGCCCGGCGGTCGATCTGCGGGTCCTGCTCCCTTATGACCGGGGTGATCTGGTGGCCCGGATTCATCGAACCGGTCAGGTATTGCAAACCGTCTATTTGGATGAGGGCACCGAGTTGCGGGTCCGGGTCGGCGAGCATCTCGCTGCCGAGCTGGAGTCGTTCGTGCTCCGACAGTGATCGTGAACGGCCCGCGCCGGCGTGTGCGACAGCTTGTCGTGCACGCCGCGCTACGGTGCGTGGCAGGGCCAGCGGGTTGTTTCACACGTAACACAAGCACGTGCCGACGCATGCGACACTGATCGGATGCGGCGTCTTGTTCTCCCGTTCATCGTGGCGTCCGGCCTGGTGATGATCGGCTCGTCCGGTGCGTTCGCCGATGAGCCGGCCCCCACGGTCAGCGTGCCGGCGACGGCGGGCAAGAAGGTCTGCAAGATCGCCGACAAGAAGCTCGACGAGCTGTCCGGCATCGTGGCCACCAAGACCGGATTCATCGTGGTCAATGACAGCACGCAAGTCGTCACTCACAAGAGGGTCTTCTTCCTCGACACCAAGTGCAAGATCGTCAATGAGGTGACGTACAGCGGCAAAGGCCCGCTCGACACCGAAGACCTCGTCCTGTCGCCCGACTCCAAGACGGTGTGGATCGCCGACACTGGCGACAACAGCTACAACAAGGACGACGGCACCCGACGCGAGCGGATCGCCCTGTGGAGCATGCCGGTCGACGGCTCGAAGGAGCCGCAGCTGCACCGCCTGACCTATCCGCCGGGCGACTATCACGACTCCGAGGCGCTGCTGCTGAGCGGCGACGGCACCCCGCTGATCGTGACCAAGGAGATCGGCAAGGCGGCAGGCATCTACCAACCGTCCGGCCCGCTGCAGGTCAACAACGAGACCGGGGTGCCACTCAGGCGAGTCGGCCAGATCACCGTCTCAGCCACGACGACCTCCGGCAACCCGTACGCCCGCATCGGTAACAAGACCATCGACGGCGGCGCGGTCGCCCCCACCGGCGCCAAGGTCGTGCTGCGCACCTACACCGACGCGCTGGAGTGGGACGTCACCAACGGCGACGTGCTGGGCGCGATCCAGAAGAAGCCCCGCATCACCGGCCTGCCGAACGAGACGCTGGGCGAGGCCATCACCTACAGCGCCGACGGCAAGTCCTTCTACACGGTGTCCGACATGAGCGGCGACACCGACGCGGCCAACTACATCCTGCAGTACACCCCGGCGACCACCGTGGCCGTGCTGAGCAAGGCCGCAGCCGGCGCCGACGGCGGCGGCAGGAAGTGGTACTCCGGCCTGACCCCCAGCAACCTGGGCGACCTGACCTACCTGGTCGGCGGCGTCGGCGCGTTCGGCCTGATCCTGGTCGGCATCGGCCTGATCGGCATAGTCGGCCACCGCAAGCGGATGCGTAACAATCCCCAGGCAACCGCAGACGACTTCGCAGCCTCGCCCCCCGCCGGCGACCCAGAAACCGAGTTGATCGGCGTCGGCGGCGCCCCACAGCGCGGCGTCTACGGCGGAGCGGCAGCCGGCGCCTTCGGCGGAGCGGCAGCGGGCGGATCTCCCGCAGGCTTCTACGGCGGCGCTAACGGCCCGGTCTACGGCAGCCAGGGCGGCACCGGCCCGGCCCGTGCCGGCCGGGGCCCAGCCGGGACTGGTGGCCTTGGCGGCCCGCAGGCGGGCGGCGGCCCGAACGGCGGTGCTCCGATGGGCGGCGCCCTGGCGGGCGGCGCTCTGGCGGGCAGCGGCCCGAACGTCGCGGGGGCTCCGGCTGGTGCAGCTCGTCCGGCCGGCACAGCTCGTCCAGCCGGCCCGGCTAATCCAGCCGGCACCGCTCGCCCGGCTGGCCCGGCCGGTGGCCGGGGCGGCCAGTATGGCCGACCCGGTGGGCAGCAGCGGCCGGGTCCTGGGCAGCAGCCGCCGCGCGCTGGGCAGCCACCGCGAGGGGCGCAACAGCCGCCCCGCAAGGGCGTTTATGGCGGTGCGGCGCCCGGCCAAGACCCGCGCGCCCCGGAAGGGCCGCCGGCGCGCGCCCCGAAGCCCACCGGCAGCGTCCAGGGCAGCGGTGCGGTGCAGCGCCCACAGCCCGGCGGCGGCGCTAGTGACGGTCCTGGGCAGCACCCGCAGGGCGGGCAGCGGCAGCCCGGCGGCGCGCCGCGGAAGACAGGCGTCTACGGCCCGCCGAGCGGACGCCCGCAGTCCGGCGACGCCCACGCCGATTACCGCCGACCGGAGAGATAGCCACTCCGGCAGCCTGAGGTCCGGTGGGCTGCGACAGCCTGAGGTCCGGTGGGCTGCGACAGCCCTAGTAAGCCAGTGGGCCGAAGCTGGCCTGTTAGCTCAGGCTGGCCTGTTAGCTCAGGCTGGCCTGTTAGCTCAGGCTGGCCTGTTAGCTCAGGCTGGCCTGTTAGCTCAGGCTGGCTGTTAGCTCAGGCTGGCCTGTTAGCTCAGGCGGACCTGTTAGCTCAGGCGGACCTGTTAGC
>DASWMR010000682.1:0-2353 GCA_036399635.1 Actinoplanes sp.
CTCCAACGACGACGTGTGGCTGCACCGGACGGCGAACGAGCGGACCGTGAACGCGTTCGAGGAACTGTCCAAGAAGATCGTCGACGAGAACTCGTGGGTCGGCCTGTGAGCACCGCCGACGACCTGTTCACCGAGGAGAACGCCACCCCGGTGGTGCGCTCGGTCGCCCTGTCGCACCTGTCGATCGAGCTGGGCCACCTCTACATGGAGGACTTCGAGAAGGGCCCGGCGCGGCTGCGCGAGCACTTCCGGCGGGTGGCGCCGTGGGCCCGGGCGGCCGCCGCGGCCACCACCGAGGCATTGCCCGGCCGGACCGCCCGGATCAGCACGTGCTTTTTGATCGACGACTACTTCACCCGGTTCTCCTCGCCGCCCCAGGTGGTCACCGCGCTGGTGGCGGCGGCCGGCGAGGCCGGGCTGGAGATCGATTACGTCGCCCGGGAGTCGGGCTGCGCCGCGGCCGACGGCGTTGACCTGGCCACCGTCGTGCAACAGCACCTGGTGGACGAACCGGCCGAGGGAACCACCGGCGGCCGGCCCGCCACCACCGTCTCCGGCTGGCTGACCAACGGTGAGCGCTCCCCGGTGGCGGCCGCCGCGGCGATGGCCGCACCCCGGCAGTGGGCACCGGCCCGGCAGAGCGCGGCGCGCAACCATTCCATCTTCCTCGATGTGGAGCTGTGGAGCGACGGGCCGGACGGCCGGCTCTGGTCCTGCCCGTTCCTGGCCGCGATCTGGCAGTTGCAGCGGCTCGGCCTGCTGCGCCACCTGGGCGAGCCGGTTGCCGAGCCACGCCCCGCCACCCCCAACGACCTGCCGGCCGAGTGGGCCGAGATGCCCGCCATCGTGCAGCTGAACCCGCGCGCGGCGGCGTTGCGCGCCTACCGCACCTTCAGCCCGCTGGACGGCCGCTTCCTCGCCGTCGAGGTGGCCGTGCGCACGATCCTCGGCCAGGTCTCGGTCGACCCGGTGGTGGCCGGCCAGGTCACCGCGCGGGCCCGCGCCGAGCACTTCGACCTGCCCGCCGAGCCGGTCGAGCGGATCGGCTACGCGTTCCTGGGCGGATGATCCGGGACATTCGCCTCGGGCCGCAGCTCCCGGGACACCTCCCACAGCTCGCGGAACAGCTGGGCGCACTCCTTGACCCGTGACTCGGTAAGCACCAGGCGGGTCTCGGCCACCTGGGCCAGCTGCGGGTCGGCGGTCGTCGGCGTCGTCTCGTACGCCAGGATGTCGTCGAACAGGATCAGGTCGCGCACCTGGACCTGCAGCGGAGTGGGCACCGACGACCGGTCGAGCAGCCGCACCTCGATCAGCATCCGGCGCTGTTCGTCGTACGCCCGGCGCAGGGTGGGATCGCGTTCCATGTCCGGCTCGTCGAGCACGAAGATCCGCCGCACCCGCTTGCCGTCGCGGGCGGCGCGGCGCTGCGCGTCCAGGTAGCGCTGGCCGATCTCGCTGTACCAGAGGTCGTGGTCGACCGCGGCCAGGCTAATCGCGTCGACGCTCTCGGTGGCGTTGCGGGTGAGCCCGAGCAGCCAGTCCCGGTCCTCGCCGTAGTAGGTGACTGTGCCGCCCTCGGCCAGCTGCTTGATGAAGTCCGACGTCTCCTTGATCTTGGCCTGGACGAACTTGTAGACGATCTGCGGCGAGTTCGGGGAGATCTGGGTCGAGTTGCGCACGAGCTGGGTCACCATGTCGGTCTGCAGCGCCGACGCCTCGACCAGCCCGAACAGCTCGGTGGCCTCGCTGATCTCGCGGAACGCATGGCCGATGCGCTGCTGCATCTCGGCCATCCCGTCCTTGGTGATCTTCTCCACCGCGGCCAGCCGGTTCTCGAACTCGACGAGGAACCGCACCAACAGCACGATGCCGCCGATCAGGATGGACAGCATGATCGGCGGCAGCGCCTGCGGCCGGACGAGCCCGTTGGTGATCAGGAACGTGGTACCACCGGTGGCGATGGTCACCAGCGCCGTGCGAAGGACGCTGGAGCCGTCCCGGACCGGCCGGGTCCGCTCGACCGCGTTCACCGGCGGGTCGCCGCATACATCGCCGCCGTCGCCCCGGCCGCGAACTGGTCCCGCACCCGGTTCGCCAGCAGTGCCCACTGCCGGCTGAACCCGGCGCGGCGTTCGAGCGCCTGCCACAGCTCGTCGGCGAACGGGGTGCCGCGCGCGCCCGGCAGCCACAGGTGCAGCAGGTAGTCGACGGCCGGCGCGAGCCGCTGCAGTGCCTCGGCCCGCGGGAGCACCCCGATCGCGGCCCGCCGGACGAGCTCGATCAGCGTGGTGAGCAGCCAGTCGTGCAGGGCGACGTCCTCGCCGACCGCGGCCAGCTGCTCGGCGCGGGC
>DASWMR010000683.1:0-6105 GCA_036399635.1 Actinoplanes sp.
AGTACGGCATCCGACCGTGCCCAAGCGACCGCGGATGGACCGGCGCACGAGGGTGATTCTCGCTCTTGCGGCAACCGCCGCGGTCGTCGTCAACGCGGGTGCGGCCTGGACCTACTGGCGGGTCACGACGTCAGCGGCCGAGCAGGCGGCGGCCGGCGGTGCGGTGTCGATCGCCCTGCGCGCGCGCTCCGACGTCAATCAGCCGCTGCGGCCGAAGGCGACCGGGAATATCACGGTGACCGTCACCAACGACTACGACCATCCGATCCGGATCACCTCGGTCACCGCGGGAATCGGCCGGATTGTCGCGGATCCGGACCACCGCGCGGCAGGCTGCGACGGCGTCCCGGTGAGCATTACCAGGCCGCGCTTCCCGGTGGCGTGGGAGGTGCAGCGCAACACGATCGGGGCATTCATCGTGGCGAATGCCCTCACCATGCGGGCGGACGCCGACCCGGCCTGCCGCGGTGCGACGTTCACCGTGCCGCTGCGGGCCTTCGGGGTGCACAGCGACGATTCCTGACCGGCGGCGGGTGGATCGGGCCGGCCCGAGGGTATGCCGGGGAGGAGGCACCGTCAGACCGACACGAGGAGCACCATGGTTTCCGCTGTACCGGACATCCGGCTCAACAACGGCCGTACCATCCCGCAGCTGGGCTTCGGCGTCTACCAGGTGCCGCCGGACGAGACCCGGGCCGCGGTGGAGACTGCCCTCAAGGTCGGCTATCGGCACATCGACACCGCCCAGATGTACGGCAACGAGGAGGGTGTCGGCGCGGCGGTCGCGGCCTCCGGGCTAGATCGCGGTGACATCTTCCTCACCAGCAAGCTGAACAACGGCGCGCATCTGCCGGACGACGCCCGGCGCGCCTTCAACGGCACGCTGCAGGCGCTCGGCACCGACTACCTGGACCTGTTCCTGATCCACTGGCCGCTGCCGGGCAAGTACGACGGCGATTTCGTGCAGACCTGGCGCACGCTCGAGGAGTTCTACCGGGACGGCCGCGCCCGCTCGATCGGCGTCTCCAACTTCACCCCGCACCACCTGCGCCGGCTCTTCGCGGAGAGCGAGGTCCGACCGGCCGTGAACCAGATCGAGATCCACCCCTACTTCACGAACACGGCCTCCCGCGCGTTCGGCCAGGAGCACGAGATCGCCAACGAGGCCTACTCGCCGATCGCGCAGAGCGAGGTGCTGTCCGATCCGACAATCGACGCCATCGCCCGGCAGGTCGGCCGCACCCCGGCCCAGGTGGTGCTGCGGTGGCACCTCCAGCACGGCACGATCGTCATTCCCAAATCAAAGACCGAGGCCCGGGTACGCGAAAACTTTGCGCTCTTCGACTTCACACTCGACGACGGCTCGATGGCGATGATCAGTGACCTGGACCGTGGCGAAAAGGGCCGCACCGGCGGCAACCCCGACACCATGAACTGGATCCCTTAGTCCTCTCCTTAGTCCGGCACACCGAGGTCAGGCTCGGTGATCGTCACGCGCACGGTCACCGACGCCTCGACCGTCTGCTGCTGCGGGTCGAGCTCGATATTTTCGCCGTCGTCCACCTCGCCGCCGATCGCCATCCGCATCATCATGTCGCCGCGCCCCGGCACCGTATCGGCGATCTCAATCAGCCGGTCGACCCGGGCACCGACCGCCGCTGCGTACTCCCGCGCCCGTTCCAGCGCATCGGTGATCGCTGCCCGTCGCACGTCGGCGCCGGCCTTGCTCCCCGGGCTCAGCCGCCACCACGGCCCGGCAAGGCTCACCTGCTCGAGCCCCGCGAGGCGGGGCATCATCAAACCAAGGGCGGCGAAGTCGGTTACGGTCACCGTCGTCCCGATGCTTCCGGTGTACGCCACCAGGCGCTCACTGCCCCGCTTGAGTTCCGGGTAGACCTGTAGGCCGCTGGTCTCCCGCCGCACGATGGCCGCGCCGTACCCGTCCAGCACGGCACGCAGCGCCGCAGAGCGCTCGGTGAGCCGGGCCACCACCGCCTCCTGATCGCGATCGCGCGCCGACACGCTCACCGAGAAGATCGCCTGCTCGGGCGGTACTTCCCGGGACGCCTCGCCCCGAACAACAATGACCGCCTGCGCCGGCTGGGCGTTCGTCCCTTGCCGGTCGCTCGTCGCTTGCCCGGCCTCCGTCGCTTGCCCGGCCTCCCTCGCTTGCTGGGCGTTGCTCGCTTGCCCGGCCTCCGTCGCTTGTTGGGCGTTGCTCGCTTGCTCGGCGGTGCTCGGTTCTCGGGCAGTGCTTCGCTGGGCCATTCGCCGACGTTAGCGAAGTTCGGCCAGCAGCGCCCGGGCCAACGCGGTCACCTCCGGCTCCTGCGCCTGCAGCTCGATCACCTCGCGCTCGCGGTCACCGCGCGCGTTGATCCGGGCCATGGCCTGGATCAGGGCGTTATCCGAGCGCACGACCAGCAGGGCGAGGTTGTCCTTGAAGCTGACCACCAGCGTCGCATCGTCGCCGAGCCCGGAAACCTTGCGGGTGGTCACCCCGTCCACCGCGCTCGTCTGTGCATGGGCGACGAGTGCCCGGTATTGCTCGACCGTGACGTGTTCCGGCGAACCCTTGGGGTTGCCCGGCTTGTGAATTGTGCTGACGCTGGTGACCTGCGGAAACTTCGACTGATCACCGAAGCTGCAGTCGACGGTCGTGTCAACGGACGTGTCCTGCGGCGCGGAGAGTGACTTGCCGTCCCGGTCGCCGACCTTCGGACAGGGCGTGGCAAAGGAGGTGAACCCAGCCCCCGGTGCCGCGCTGGAAACAGCCGCACTCGCCGGTGCCGCTACGCTGGCCGACGTCGACCAGGTGACGGCAGGCGCAGCGTTCGGGGCCGGCTCACGGTCGGCGCGGGTGCAGGCGCTCAATGCAGGCACCAACACCACCACTAGCGCCCCCGCCCGTACGGCACTGATCATCAAAGCCTCTCCCGGTAGTCCAGGGTGCGAGCGACGCGCCCATGCTCCATGATGGCGTCCCGCGCATCCGCCACCAGGCGCTCAGTGTCGTCTTTGGCTAAAGGCGCGCCGATGAGGTCGGCACCCACGATCCGGCTCCCCCGAACGTGCAACCGAAACAGCCCACGAGGCCCCACCACGACCTGGCCGATCGGCCGCTCATCCCCCGCCTGACCGACACCCGCGTCAATCAGCCGGTTGGCCGCAGCGAGCCGCGCACGCGCCCTCGCCAACACGTTCCCGTCCCACCCACCCAGCTCACTCCCGACCGCCCCGGCCAGCTCATTCCCGACTGACCCGAGCTGTTCGTTCAGGGCCGCGGCGTGGGCCTGGGCGGCGCTGGTGGCCCTGGTCAGCGGCTGGGGCAGGGGCGGCTCGCAGGGTGCCGGGACGCCGTGGCGGCGAATGATCAGCGGAACCAGCGCGGCCTTCAACCGGGCGCTGGCCAGCGCTTCGAGCAGACCGGCCGCCACCCGCGCCGGCCCCAGAGCGGTCCACCAGGCGGGCAGCAGTTCAATGTCGACAAAACGGCCCACCGAGTCGACCACCGCAAGCGCCGTCCCGGTGCGATCGAGGCCGTCGATCCGATCCGGACGGTACGAGCCGATCCCGGCCGCAAGCCCCTCGACATCGGCCCGCTCGACATCGGCCCGCTCGACATCGGCCGCGAAGCGCCGAACATCGTCGACGCGGGCATCACCGCGCTGCGCCGAGCTGTCTGGTGCTGAATGGTGCTGTGGCTCGTCCTCTGGTGATCGAATCAACTTGAACACCGCGACACCCCCCGTGTGCGAGCAACACCGAGCGTAGCGCAAAACAGCCGACCCATTCGACCCCACGAATGTGTGGTCGTAGACGCCAGCGTGCTCAGGCGATCACCGGCAGGGCGATCGAGTGCCGCAGAGGTGTGCCGACGATCACGGTCAGCAACGACGGCAGCCGACGCCCGAGACGGCCACCCGGAAGGCGTACTCCAAAAGGTGGGCCGACTTCCAGCGTCCTCATCAATCACAGCCAAGGCTCCGTCGCACTTGCCCGATCTAGATGCATTCCCTCGAAGGATTGGCGGCGCGACCTGGCGCGCTAAGTGAGGCGGGTAACCGCGGCGGCCACTCGTTCGTCTGTGGCGGTCAGTGCTATTCGCACGTGTCGTTCCGCGGCTGGGCCGTAGAAGGCGCCCGGGGCTGCCAGGATTCCGCGCTCGGCGAGCCAGTCGACGGTTGCCCAGCAGTCGTCGCCGCGGGTGGTCCACAGGTAGAGACCGGCCTCGGAGTAGCCGATCTCGAAGCCCGCCTTGGCCAGCGCGGTTCGCAGCGTGTCGCGTCGGGCGGCGTACCGCTTGCGCTGGATCTCGACGTGCGCCTCGTCACCTAGTGCCGCGATCATGGCGGCCTGGACCGGGGCTGGGACGATCATGCCGGCGTGTTTGCGGACGGCCAGCAGCTCGGCGATCAGGGCGGGGTCGCCGCCGATGAAGCCGGCGCGGTAGCCGGCCAGATTGGAGCGCTTGGAGAGCGAGTGCACGGCCAGGACGCCGGTGTAGTCGCCGCCGGTCACCGCGTCGTCGAGCACCGAGACCGGGGTGGTCTCCCAGCCCAGCGACAGGTAGCACTCGTCGCTGACCACGACGGCGCCGCGCTCGCGCGCCCAGTCGACCACCTTGCGCAGGTGCTCGGCGGGGAGCACCTTGCCGGTCGGGTTGGACGGCGAGTTGACCCAGATCAGCTTGGCCCGGCCGGGGCCGAGCGCGGTCAGCGAGTCGGAGCGGACCACGGTGGCGCCGGCCAGGCGGGCGCCGACCTCATACGTCGGGTAGCAGACCGACGGGATGACCACGTTGTCGCCGGGGCCGGCGCCGAGCAGCGTCGGCAGCCAGGCGACCAGCTCCTTGGAGCCGATTGTCGGCAGCACGCCGGGGTGGCCCGAGGCGCGGCACTCGCGGCCCAGCCAGCCGGTGATCGCCGCGCGCAGGGCGGGCGTGCCCGCGGTCAACGGGTAGCCCGGCGCGTCGGACGCGCCGGCCAGGGCCTGCCGGATCACGTCGGGGACCGGATCGACGGGCGTACCCACCGAGAGGTCGACGATGCCGCCGGGGTGCGCGGCGGCCTTCGCCTTGGCCGGCTCCAGCAGGTCCCAGGGGAAATCCGGCAGAGCCGACGACCGAGCGCTCAGTGCTCGGCCTGGGGCGGCTGGGCGACCACGAAGGTGGCGTCCTTGTCGATCTTGCCAGTCTTGGCGGCGCCGCCGGGCGAACCGAGATCCTCGAAGAACTCGTAGTTCGCGTTCGTGTAGTCCTTCCACTGCTCCGGGACGTCGTCTTCGTAGAAGATCGCCTCAACGGGGCAGACCGGCTCACAGGCGCCACAGTCGACGCACTCATCGGGGTGGATGTAGAGCATCCGGTTGCCCTCGTAGATGCAGTCGACCGGGCACTCCTCGATGCATGCCTTGTCGAGCACATCGACGCAGGGCTCAGCGATGATGTAGGTCACGGTCTTTCCCTTCAAAGCCACGCCGCGGGGACCGCCGGCGACAGATGCAGAGCCTAGTATCTCCGCCGGAGGAGGTGACACGTGCTCCGTCGGCAGGATGTGGGACATCGGGTAGTCGTACGCCGGATTGTAGGCGTATCGCAGGAGCGCACGCTCTACGCGGATGCCCTGGGCGAGCTCGTGGACCTCACCGAGACGGAACTCACCATCGCCACCGACAAGGGCACGCTGCGGGTTCCGCTGCGCGAGGTGCACCGGGCGAAGCGGGTGCCGGCGACGCGTCGGCCCCCGGCGGCGGCGGTGGTCGCGCTCGAGCTGGCGGCCAATGATGCCTGGCCGGCGCCCATTCAGGCGAGACTCGGCGGGTGGATTCTGCGGGCCGCGGAGAACTGGACGGGTCGGGCCAACTCGGCACTCGCGGTCGGCGACCCGGACCGTACGCTCGAGGCCGCGATCGACGCCGTGGTGCAGTGGTACGAAGCACACGGCCAGCAGCCGCTGATCAACGCGCCGATGCCGCTGGCCGCCCCGGTCAACGCGGCCCTGGACCGGCGGGGCTGGACCGCCCGCCCCCTCACCCTGGTGCAGACCGCGCCGCTGGACGTCCTGATCGCCGGAGACCCGCCGCGGTCCGGCTCCGCGCCGGCGG
>DASWMR010000684.1:0-4839 GCA_036399635.1 Actinoplanes sp.
GGCGGCCCTGCAGAAGGGCGGCAACCTGACCGTGTGGGCCTGGGAGCCCACGCTCAAGCAGGTCGTCGCCAAGTTCCAGACCACCTACCCGAACGTCAAGGTGAACCTGGTCAACGCCGGCACCGGCAACGACCAGTACACCGCGCTGCAGAACGCGTTCCAGGCCGGCACCGGGATCCCGGACGTCGCCCAGATCGAGTACTTCGCGCTGCCGCAGTTCGCGCTCGGCAAGTCCCTCGCGGACCTCAACGCGTTCTCGGCGGAGTCGCTGAAGGACAAGTACACCCCCGGGCCGTGGACCTCGGTGCACAGCGGCAAGGGCATCTACGGTCTGCCGATGGACTCCGGCCCGATGGCGCTGTTCTACAACTCCGACGTCTTCGACAAGCACGCCATCAAGGTGCCGACCACCTGGGCGGAGTACCTGGAGGCGGCCCGCAAGCTGCACAAGGCCGACCCGAAGGCGTACATCACCAACGACATCGGCGACGCCGGCTTCGTGACCAGCATGATCTGGCAGGCCGGCGGCAAGCCCTACCAGGTCGACGGCACCAACGTCACGATCAACTTCAGTGACCCGGGCACCACCGAGTTCGTGCAGGTTTGGCAGCAGCTGATCACCGAGAAGCTGCTGGCGCCGGTCAGCCCGTGGAGCGACCAGTGGTTCCAGGGCATCAGCAACGGCTCGATCGCCTCGCTGGCGACCGGCGCCTGGATGCCGGCGAACTTCGTCACCAGCGCGCCGGCCGGCTCCGGCAAGTGGCGCGCCGCCGACCTGCCGCAATGGCAGGCCGGGGGCACCGCCAGCTCGGAGAGCGGCGGCAGCTCGCTCGCGATCCTTCAGAAGGGCGCGAACAAGGCCCTCGCGTACGGCTTCATGAAGTACGCCACCGACGGTGACGGGGTGCAGATCCGGGTCGACAACGGCGCGTTCCCGGCGACCAACAAGCAGCTCCAGTCGCCCGAGTTCCTGGCGACCGAGTTCAAGTACTTCGGCGGGCAGAAGGCCAACGAGATCTTCGCCAAGTCCGCCCAGGGCGTGGTCACCGGCTGGTCGTACCTGCCGTTCCAGGTCTACGCCAACAGTGTTTTCAACGACACGGTGGGCAAAGCCTACGTCTCGGGTACTACGCTCGCCGACGGCCTGAAGGCATGGCAGGACCAGTCTGCGAAGTACGGCAAGGAGCAGGGTTTCACCATCAAGTGATCTCTCGGGGCCCGCGCACTCCTCCGCGCGGGCCCTTCACTTGATCTCGTTCTCTTCATTTGGGAGTTTGTATGAGTTCCCCCAGTTGGCTGCGCCGGTCCGGCGCCCCCCGCATGGAGTTCGGCGCCGATTACAACCCCGAGCAGTGGCCGCGCGAAGTCTGGGACGACGACGTCCGGCTGATGCGCGAGGCCGGCGTCACCGTCGTCTCCCTCGCGATCTTCTCCTGGGCGCGGCTCGAGCCGCGCGCCGGCGAGTACGACTTCGGCTGGCTCGACGAGGCGATGGACCTGCTGCACGCCAACGGGATCCTTGTCGACCTGGCCACCGCGACCGCCTCCCCGCCGCCCTGGCTGAGCACCGCGCACCCGGAGATCCTGCCGGTCGACCAGAAGGGCCACACCGTCTGGCCCGGCGGCCGCCAGCACTACCGGCCGACCTCGCCGGTCTTCCGCGAGCACGCGCTGCGCCTGGTGCGGGCGATGGCCGAGCGCTACGCCGGGCACCCGGCGCTCACCGCCTGGCATGTCTCCAACGAGCTGGGCTGCCACAACGTCTACGACTACTCCGACGACGCGGCGCGCGCCTTCCGGGTCTGGCTGCGGGACCGGTACGCCACCCTGGACGTGCTCAACGAGGCCTGGGGCACCGCGTTCTGGTCGCAGCGCTACGACGACTGGGCCGAGATCCTGCCGCCGCGCCTGGCCGCCACCCACCCCAACCCGACCCAGCAGCTCGACTTCAAGCGGTTCTCCTCCGACGTGCTCAAGGACTTCCTGCGCGCCGAGCGGGACATTCTGCGCGCCTCCACCCCGGACGTCCCGGTGACCACCAACTTCATGGTCATGGACGGGTCGAAGACGATGGACTACGCGGACTGGGCCACCGAGGTCGACTTCATCGCCAACGACCACTACCGGCTGCCCGGCGCGGAGAACGTCGACGACCTGTCGTTCTCCGCCAACCACACCGGCAACCTGGCCCAGGGCCGCCCGTGGTTCCTGATGGAGCACTCCACCAGCGCGGTGAACTGGCAGCCGGTGAACGTGCCGAAGAAGCCGGGCGAGCTGGCCCGCGACTCGCTCACCCATGTGGCGCACGGCGCCGACGCGGTCTGCTTCTTCCAGTGGCGCCAGTCCCGGGCCGGCGCCGAGAAGTACCACTCGGCGATGGTGCCGCACGCCGGCGAGAACTCCGCGCTGTTCCGCGCCGTCGCCGACCTCGGCGCCCGGCTGCGCGACCTGGCCGAGGTGGCCGGCGCGCACCGCACCCCGGCCCGCGCGGCGATCCTCTTCGACTGGACCTCCTGGTGGGCGGTAGAGCAGGACTCGCACCCCACCGACCGGCTGCGCTACAAGCGGGAGGCGCTCGACTGGTACACCGCATTCCTCGACCTGGGCGTGCGCGCCGACGTGGTGCCGGTGGGCGCTTCGCTGGACGGCTACGACCTGGTGGTCGCGCCGGTGCTGCACGTGGTGCCGGCCGCGCTCGCCGAGCGGCTCGGCGCGTACGTGGCGGCCGGTGGCCACCTGGTCACCACGTACTTCTCCGGCATCGTCGACGAGAACGACCACGTCTGGCTCGGCGGCTACCCGGGGGCGCTGCGCGAGCTGCTCGGCGTGCGGGTGGAGGAGTTCGCGCCGCTGCTCGACGACGAGTGGGTCGAGCTGGACAACGACACCATCGGCTCGGTGTGGACCGAACCGGTCGAGGTGACCGACCCGGCGGTCGAGGTGCTGGTCTCGTACCGGACCGGCGAGGTGGCGGGCCGGCCGGCGGTCACCCGACGTGCGGTTGGCGCGGGCTCTGCGGCGTACGTCTCCACCCGGCTGCGCGCGGCCGGGATCGCGCCGGTGCTGAGCACCCTGCTGGAGCGCGCCGGAGTCGCCAGCGAGCTGCCCGCGGAGCTGCGCGGCCGGGTCGAGCTGACGGTCCGCGGAGATCACCGCTTCGTGATCAACCGGACCACCGAGGAGATCGACATCGCCGCGCTGGGCGGCAAGGAGACCGTCCTGCCGCCGCGCGGCGTGGTGGTCCTCAGCCAGTGACTGCCGGCCGGGCCTGATCGAGGCGCACACAAACCGGGCGGCCGGAGGGTGATACCGGCCGCCCGGTGAGTCGCTGTCCCGGTCGCTGGGGGTCATTTGCCGGAAATAACATGAAAAGTCCTCAATTATGGAAGACTCTCGTCAAGATAATTGCCTTCTGTGGACCGCAGCGGACGGCTTTATGCCCGCGAGAGGATCCACAGAAGGGCATGTCGTGACCACACACCGCCTGAGTCACCGCTGGCGCGTCGGCGCCGGAGCCCTGATCTCGGCCGCCGTCGCCGGCTTGGTCCTGCTCCTCGCGTCCGGGCCGGCGTTTCCGGCCGAGAGCCCGGTCGGCCTGAACACGGCGGCCAGCTTCTCCGTTCTCGCCGGTTCGGCGGCCACCAACACCGGTGCGAGCACGCTCGCGCAGAGCCTGGGCGTCAGCCCGGGCAGCGCCGCCACTGGCTTCCCGCCCGGCCTGGTGGGCGGTCAGACCCACCTCGCCGACGCAGCCGCCCTGCAGGCCAAGAATGACCTGGACACCGCCTATTCCGACGCTGCCGGCCGGTCACCGATGGCGGGCCTCGCGTCCGAACTGGGCGGAACCACCCTGACCCCCGGCGTCTATTCGATCGGGGCCGCCCAGTTGACCGGGCAGCTGACGCTCAACGGGCAGAACGACCCCGCGGCCGTGTTCATCTTCCAGATCTCGTCCACACTGGTCACCGCGGTGAACAGTGGCGTCGTCTTCCTCAACGGTGCCTCACCGTGCACCGTGTTCTGGCAGGTCGGCACGTCAGCGACGGTGGGCGCGAGCAGCAGCTTCGCCGGCACCATCATGGCGGCGAGCTCAATCACGATGAATACCGGTGCGGTCCTCGCCGGCCGCGCGCTGGCCCAGACCGGGGCGGTTACGCTCGACAACAACGTCATCACCGCACCGATCTGCGTCACCGCCACCACGCCACCAACCACAACGGCCACGACAACGCCGGCCACGACGCCCGCCACCACGCCCGCGACGCCGGCCACGACGCCCGCGACGCCGGTCACCACGCCCGCGACGCCGGCCACGACGCCTGCGACGCCGGTCACCACGCCTGCGACGACGCCGGCCACTCCGGCCACGACGCCTACCGTGAGCCCTCCGACCGGCACACTGCCGGACGCCGGGGAACCGACGCCCGACGCGACGGCGACCGCCACCGGGCCGGCGCCGGTCAACCCGCCAAGTCTGCCGGTGACCGGATCCGGCGTGGTGCCGGTGCTCTCGGTCACCGGAATCGCTCTGATCGCGCTGGGCTTCGGATGCGTGCTCCGCTATCCCCGGCGCACGGACGGCCGGTGACCCGGCCCGGCCGAAGCGCACCTCGACATCGCGGAGCGCGGCCGGCCGCGGCCACCATGGCGATGGGGTTCGTGACCGGCGGCCGGGCGCCGCGGCGCGCGATCTAAGCCCTGCTCAGAACTGTCGCCCGTAACTCCTGAGGCCATTCCGCACCATCTCGGGCGTCCAGCCGCGGGTTACGGAAAGAATCTCTGGCGACATGCTTAGAACGGGTAGACGGCGGGACTGCTGCGGACGGTCACCCACCGGGT
>DASWMR010000685.1:0-2796 GCA_036399635.1 Actinoplanes sp.
ATACTACATCCATCGATCATTTGTACGACCCGATGGTCAGCTCTCGTCGGCCGTCGGACGGCGCTGCGCCGGGATGATGGGCCGGGTCGTGTCCTCGGCGATCTCGTCGGCCGCACGCTCCAGATTGGTGACCGTCAACGCCCGGTCGTGGCGCTCCGCGGCCGCGCCGGGCTGCACTATCCGGCTGGTCGGATCCTCGCCGAAGTCGGGCCGCTCGGCACCGGCGATCGACGGCAGCGGCCGGTTCGTCGCATCGGGCCGGTTCGTCGCATCGGGCGCATCAGGCTCGGCCGTCGTATCGGGCTCGGCCGTCGTATCGGGCTCGGCAGTCGTATCAGGCTCGGCAGTCGTATCGGGCTCGGCCGTCGGATCCGGCTCGTTCGGAACCGTCTCGGCGCCGTTCGGCGTGATCCTGATGACCTGGGTGCGCTCGCCGGGCGGCTGCACCAGGCCGGGCCCGATCACCTGGGTGGACTCCTGGTCGCCGCGCGGGCCGGGCATCCGGATGACCTGGGTCTGATCGCCGCCGACATCACCGGTGCGCGGGTACGCGATAGCCTCGGTCCGCTCCTCGGGCAACCGGTCGCGCAACACCCGCGTCGTCGCGTCCGGGTCGGCGATCGGCAGCCGTACCGCCTGGGTCTGCTCGGCATCGACCGACCGGTCGCCCAGAGCCCGGGTCTGTTCCGAGTCGGTCTCCGGTGCGGCGACCGCGGTTTCTGGGACGACGGCCGCTGATGCGTCGACCGCGCCCGTTGGCGCGTCGACCGCGCCAGCGAGCTCGTCCTGGGCAGCGGCGGCCGGCTCCACGCTGCTCTCGGCCGAGGGGCCGGAAATATCCAGCACCTGGGTATCCAGCACCTGGGTATCCAGCACGGCCATCGGTGTGCCCGCTGCCGCCGCCGCACCCCGGGCCCGCCCCAACTGCCCGATGATCGGCAAGACCGGCGGCTCATATTTCGCCCAGCGTCGCGCGCTCAACGCCGTACCGATCAACGGGACCGCGAGCAGGATGGCCAGGCCGTACCCCGGCCGGCTGAGATCGAAGCTCGGCTCGACCAGCGCGGGCGGCCAGACAGCGGCGTAGGCCGACGGCGCCGCCAGCGCCCACCCGGCGATGCCGAGGAAGGCCAGCCCGGCGAGCGATGGCCCGGCGGGGGAGACCGGGGCGAAGACCAGGATCCCGTACGCGGCGCCGGCCAGCAGCAACAGCAGGATCCCGGTGGCCGCCTCGACGGCGAAGTCGCCCTGGCCGCGGGTGGTGAGATCGCGGGTCAGCCCGGCGCCGACGAGGATCCAGACGGCGGGTGCCAGCACGAGGGCGTACAAGATCGACCTGAAGTGCCGCACGTTGTCTCCCCGGGATTACTCGCTGCTCAGCACGCTACCCGGGGCGGGCCGGGATCCGGAAGGACGACTGAGTCAGCGTTAAGGTGTGGGCATGACGGGCACTTTGTGGGAGCCACCGGCCGACGTCCGCCAGACCTCGCGAATCGGTCACTACCTGTCGTGGCTGGAGCGGGAGCGCGGCCTGGCCTTCGCCGACTACCCGGCTCTCTGGGACTGGTCGGTCACCGACCTCGCCGGGTTCTGGCAGTCGATCTGGGACTACTTCGAGGTGGTGGCGCACGAGCAGCCGACCGCGGTGCTCGCCGATGCGGCCATGCCGGGCGCGGTGTGGTTTCCGGGGGCCACGCTGAACTACGCCGAGCACGTCCTGCGGATGCCGGGGCTCGACGACGACGATCCGGTGCTCCTGGCGTACTCGCAGAGCCGTACCTCGCAGATCTTGACCGCGCGGCAGTTGCGGGAGGAGGTCCGGCGGGTCCGCGCCGGGCTGGCGGCCCGGGGGATCGGTCCGGGAGACCGGGTCGCCGCCTACGCTCCGAACATCCCCGAGACGTACGTCCTGATGCTCGCGACAGCCAGTCTCGGCGCGATTTTCTCGTCCTGTGCGCCGGAGTTCGGCGCCCGCAGCGTGATCGACCGGTGGCGCCAGATCGAGCCGAAGCTGCTGGTGGCGGTCGACGGCTACCGGTACGGCGACAAGCCGGTGGACCGCCGCGCCGAGGTCGAGGCGATCACCGCGGCACTCCCGTCGCTGGAGCACGTGGTGACGATCGGTTACCTCGACCCGTCGGCCGGTGACTTCGGGTCGTTGGCTGGGGACGCGCCGATGGCGTACGAGGCGGTGCCGTTCGCGCACCCGCTCTACGTGCTCTACAGCTCCGGCACCACCGGCCTGCCGAAGCCGATCGTGCACGGTCACGGCGGCATCCTGCTGGAGCATCTGAAGATTCTGGCGCTGCACCACGACCTCGGGCCGGGCGACCGGTTCTTCTGGTTCACCACCACCGGCTGGATGATGTGGAACTTCCTGGCCAGCGGCCCGGCGGTGGGTGCGGCAATCGTGCTGTTCGACGGCCACCCCGGCTTTCCGGATCTGTCCGCCCTGTGGGACCTGGTGGACGAGGCCGGAATCACCTTCTTCGGCACTTCGGCGCCGTTCCTGATGGCCTGCCGCAAGGCCGGCCTCACCCCAGGTAGGCAGGGCGGCCGGGCGGGGTTGAAGGGCCTCGGCTCCACCGGGGCGCCGCTGCCGCCCGAGGGGTTCCAGTGGGTCTACCAGGCGGTGGGCACGGAGCTGCAACTGCAATCGCTTTCCGGTGGTACGGACGTGTGCACCGGCTTCGTCGGCTCGAGTCCGCTGCATCCGGTCGTCTCCGGCGCGATCGCCTGCCGCTGCCTGGGTGCCCGGGTCGAGGCATACGACCCGGCGGGTCATCCGGTCGTCGG
>DASWMR010000686.1:0-2180 GCA_036399635.1 Actinoplanes sp.
CCACGGCACCTCGCCGTCGATGAAGCTGAGCATCTCGCGACCCCGGTCATCGGTGCCGAGAAACCGCGGCGCACCACTCCAGCTACGCTGCTCGAAATGGCGCAGCAGCCGACGGACGAAAACCGCATCGCGGGGCGGCGATTTCCGCACCGTTTCGCCGACTCGCACGACGTCGCTGACAAAACCACCAGCCAACGGTTGCTCCGCCGCGCGGTGTGACTCCGACACGCTGTCACCCTTACTCCACCACAGGATCGAGCCCCGGAGGACACCATATCGGCATGGGTACCGACGTCAGAATCCCGACGCTCAATAGAATGAACCGATGCTGGAGCGAGCACTGACCGACCCGGAGCCGGCCACTGCCCGCGACGGCCGAACAACTGGTGCGCTCATGCGGGCCCAGCCCCGGCTGGCCGCCCATTTGCGTGCCGTGCACGACGTCCCGGTCGTGCTGACCGACTGGCTCGCGGTACGCCATCGGAGCTCCCGCCGACCGGGAGGCGGTGCTGTTCGGCGCGGCCACCCACGACATCGGCAAGATTGTCCACGTCGATGACTTGTCCGGTTCCGGCTCGCAGCACGAGGCAGCGGGTCAGCAACTCCTTCTCGAGGCCGCAGTCGAGCCCCCGGCTGGCCCGATTCGCCAGCACTCACGGCAGCTGGTTGCTGGCCACGGAGCCTGGCCGGTGGTCACCGGCGTGGATGCGACGCCACGATGTTGCCTGGCGGCAGCGACTCTGTAATCACCCGCATCGACACGTCCGATATTCTCCGGTGCATGGCGAACCAGCAGTGTCCGATCTGCCGCACCGAGGTCGACCCGAGTCCGCGATACCGGGATTACCTCTGCAAAGAGTGTCGTAGCAGAGCCGTCGACGGTGATGGTCGACCGCTCAAGTTCTACAACACGTCGTTGTCTGGTGGGTTTGAGGCGATCTATGCGGATGACAACACGCCAGCGGAAGCGGTGACTCGCGACAAAATTGTCTTTGTCGATGGAGTGCAATGCACAGCCAACGAGGCCTACTTCGGTGGAATCGTTATTCGCCCGACGTCGTAGCGACCACGCCGGCGGGCTCGGGCTACATCGGTTCCGGCAACGTGATGACGATTCGGCCGGAGCGCAGAAAATTGTCAACCTCGAAATCGGTCAGCTTCTCCCCGTTGTTCGCCCGCCACGGGAACATACCGGCGGGCTTCTTGACGTACCAACGGTCGAGGGTTTCGTCGTGGGCGGTCGTGCCGTCGGGCAGGTCGACGGACTTTACGGTGGCGGTCACAGTCTCGGCTCCTCAGTAGCGAACTGGGACGTCCGGCCGCGCTGGACTGGGTCTGACACCATCTGCTGAATCCTTTTCGGATCCGCTGACATACGCCCCTCGTACCAGAGGATAACGATCACCGGCGACAACTTCGCCACCGACCGGCCAGACATCACCCCCTCGGCGGAAGTCGCGGAGAGTACCGGAATGTCAGACCACGGACCGACGATCGTCCGGGAGGCGCCGGGTCAGGCCGCGGCGGTCGAGCAGTTCGAGCAGCGGCACAGCGACCCGGCGGGTGGTGCGGAGAGCCTGCCGCGCCTCGCTGAGCGTGAACGGTTGCGGCAGCCCGCCGAGCACCTCCACCGCCTGCGCCGGGTCGGTCGCGCGCAGCACCACCTGCGGCGCGAGCTGCACGAGCAGCCCGGCACGGACGGCGGCAGCAAGCTGCCGGGTGCCAAGACCAAGATCCCCGAGCGCGTACGCCTCCGGCGCGCGGAACGGGTCGAGCGGGGTAAACGCCTTCTCCACCAGGGCGTGCAGCTCGTCCGGCACGCCCGCCGACCCCGCCGACACCCGCCCGCCACGGACCGTCAGCGGCGGCCGCACCAGCGCCTCGACCAGCACGCGGTCGGGCAGCCCAAGCCGGTGCCGCAGCGCGTCAACCGGAGCGCCCGGCTCGAGCGGGTGTGCCTCGCGGTGCCGGGCCACCTCAGCGGCAAGCCGCTCCCGCAGCGCGGCCCAGTGCCCGGGATCCGCAAACCAGTCCCCCGCAACCGGTTCGCTTTCCCCTGCCGACTCACCCGCTGCCGTGCGCCCGCCGACCGCCACCGGCCCACCCGCTGCCGCCGGCCCACCCGCTGCCGCCGGCCCACCCGCTGCCGCCGGCCCACCCGCTGCCGCCGGCCCACCCGC
>DASWMR010000687.1:0-1950 GCA_036399635.1 Actinoplanes sp.
GTCGGGTTCACGATGCCGTCGAGCACCATCCGGCGTACCCGCTCGGGGTGCAGCGTCGCGTAGACCTGGCCGATGTACGTGCCGTACGAGAAGCCGTAGAAGTTGATCTGTCGCGCACCCAACGCGAGCCGGATCCGCTCCATGTCGTTCACGGTGTCCCGGGTGGTGAGGTGCGACAGCAGCGGGCCGCCGGCTTTCGCGCAGGCCGCCGCGTACGCCTCGGTGCGCTGCAACCAGATCTTCTCGATCTCGGCGGTGCTGGGCACGTACGCCGGGCGGTTGTACCGGGTGTATTTGCCGTCACAGCTCAGCTGTGGCTTGCTGGCGCCCACACCGCGCGGGTCGAAGCCGATCCAGTCGTACGCCGCGCCGGCTCCCTTGGGAACCAGCGAGCCGAGCACCGACAGCGCGCGTCCCTTGCCGCCCGGCCCGCCGGGGTTGACCAGCATGACCCCTTGGTACTTGTCGGTCGGCACGGTGTGCCGGACCCGCGAGACGGCCAGCTGGATGGTCTCGCCGTCCGGTTTCTTGTAGTCCAGCGGCACGGTCAGGAAGCCGCATTCGGCCTTGTGCGCCCGTAACGCCGGTTCGGTACAGGCGCTCCAGGTGATCGTCGGGCCGGTAGCCCGCCTAGCGGCCGGGTCTGCCTGGGCGTCGGTCGCCGCGACCCCGATCGCCACCAAGGCGATGGTGGTGGCCGCTGCCAGAATTCTTCTCATACCTGCCCCTCAGTCCGTTTCGCACCATATGCTGCGGCGTCGACCGGCACATCCCGGCAGCCCACGCCGACGTGCCACGAAAGAAGCGGTAGTCACTCGGCTGGATTCGCTCATTCAGCCCATTACCTGTACGGCCTTGGCACTACCCCGCAGCCGCTGAGCCACTACGGCGACCGCCCCCAGCACCGCCACCGCGATGCCATAGACCAGCGCGGTCACGTGCAGCCCCGCCGACGTGGCGGAGAACCCGGCGATCACCGCCGGCACGCTGAACGCCACGTACGCGATGACCAGCGCGACCGCGAACAGCTCACCCCGCTCGTGCGGCGCCGCGATCAGGGCCAGCGTGCCGAACGCGGCCAGCGCCGAAGCACCGAAGCCAATGCCGGACAGCAGGGTGCCGGCCACGGCGAGCCAGACGTTCGCGAACTCGAGACCGACCACGCTGAGCAGGGCGCCCAGCGTAAGAAGGACACTAGCCAGGGCGAGTACGCGTGGCGTCGGCGTGTTCCGCAACAGGTACGAGGTGACGGCGCCCGTGCCGCACAGCAACGTCACCACCAACCCGCCGATCAAGTGGTTGTCGAGGCCGAAGACACCAGCCGCGACCGAGGGTCCGAGCGACAGGTAGAGCCCACCGATCGCCCAGCTGGCCACAATGATCGGAGTCAGCGCCAGCAGATCGGCGCGGAGCCGGGCCGGAACGCCGAGCTTGGGTGACAACGACGCGGCCGCGCCTGGGCGCCGGGCCGACGTCTCCGGGATGCCGACCACCGCGAGGCCGGCCAGCACCATGCCGGCGAGCAGTAGCCCCCAGACGAAGTGGATCGGCGCCGGGCCGAGTTGGACCAGCGCCCCACAGCCAAGCGCGCCGAGGGCCAGCCCGGAGACCGGCGCGATGCCGTTGACCAGGCCGGCCCGCCCCGGCGCATGCGGCGGGTTGAGGTCGACGAGGGCGGCGCCGAGCGTGGTCATTGCGGCGCCCGTCGCGATGCCCTGCAGAAGACGTGCGGCAAGCAGCATCGGCACGCCGCCGGCAATCAGGAAGAGCAACTAGACAGACCTGTCTGATAACGTCAATCCATGTCCGCCGCGTCACCATCCGCAGCCACCCGCGCCACAGCCGGCCCCGCCACAGCCGGCCCCGCTACAGCCGGCCCCGCCACAGCCCGGCCAGCCACAGCTCGACGGGCATCGGGGCGTAAGCCTTCGGCCCGTGATCGACTCCTGG
>DASWMR010000688.1:0-8568 GCA_036399635.1 Actinoplanes sp.
CCAAGGTGTGCCAGCGGGCCAGGTCGGTGGGGCGGCCGATCCGGTCGCAGAGGGTGCCGCCACGGACCGACACCTCGTAGATGAGCCGGTCGGTGTGGATGGTGACGCCGCGGTGCGGCAGCGACCGCATGTCGGCGAGCACGTCACGCAGCCCGGAGACGGCGACCGAGAGGCCGGTCTCCGCGGCTGTCTCGCGGACGACGGTGTGGTTGGGGTCCTCGCCGTGATCGACTGCGCCACCGGGGAGCGACCAGACGCCGGGGGTGCCGGAGCGGGTGGAGGCGCGGACCAGCAGCACGCGACCGTCGTCGTCGGTGGCGACGGCGTAGGCGGCGATCCGGCGGAGTGGTTCCAGTGCGGGGGTCACGGGCGGCATTCTGCCCGGAATATGTTAACTGCAGAAAACATCTGTCAGATTCATGACAGGGCGTTCGCGCTGCGTAACCGCAGATCAGAGCGTTGTCGCACACTCCGGGCAGCGAGCTCGTTACTGCAGGTGTCCGGCAAATCGGATCTTGCTGGACACGCTCGAGGCACGATCGGCAGCCGTGATTTCAGGGTCGGGTCGGGGCTCTCACCGAGGTTTTCCGGCCACCCGGGGAGCCACCATGGAGACATGACTGAGACCCCGTACCGCCAGCTTCTGCGTCCGCTCGACGACCGCATCGTGGCGGGCGTCTGCAGCGGGATCGGACGATACTTCGGCGTCGACCCGGTGCTGATCCGGGTCGCGTTCGCCCTGCTCGCCGTCGTGACCTGGGGCGTGGCGCTGATCGCGTACCCGGTGATGTGGTTCTTGATTCCGGACGAGCCGGCACCGGCCGGGCCCGCCTGGCGTGACCCCAGAGACCCGCGCTGGGGTCAGCCGCCGGTCTGAGGCCGGCTCACGGGTCACTGGGTTAGTGGATTGGTTGGGTCACTCCCACTCGATCGTGCCGGGCGGCTTGCTCGTGACGTCGAGGACGACCCGGTTGATCTCGCGCACCTCGTTGGTGATCCGGGTGGAGATGCGGGCGAGCAGATCGAACGGCAGCCGGGACCAGTCGGCGGTCATCGCGTCCTCGCTGGAGACCGGCCGCAGCACCACCGGGTGGCCGTAGGTGCGGCCGTCGCCCTGCACGCCGACGCTGCGCACGTCGGCCAGTAGCACCACCGGGAACTGCCAGACGTCGCGGTCGAGACCCGCCGCGGTGAGCTCCTCGCGGGCGATCAGATCGGCGGCGCGCAGGATGTCGAGCCGCTCGCGGTCGACCGCGCCGATGATCCGGATCGCCAGCCCGGGGCCCGGGAACGGATGCCGGTGCACCATCTCGTCGGGCAGACCCAGCTCGGCGCCGAGCGCCCGGACCTCGTCCTTGAAGAGCGTGCGCAGCGGCTCGATCAGCGCGAACTGCAGGTCGTCGGGGAGGCCACCGACGTTGTGGTGCGACTTGATGTTGGCCGTGCCGGTGCCGCCGCCGGACTCCACCACGTCGGGGTAGAGGGTGCCCTGCACAAGGAACTCGATGTGCCGCTCGGCGTCCAGCTCGCGGGCCGCACCCTCGAACGATCGGATGAACTCCCGGCCGATGATCTTGCGCTTCTGCTCCGGGTCGATCACCCCCTCGAGGTGCCCGAGGAACACGTCTGCCGCGTCGACGACCTTGAGCCGGATGCCGGTGGCCGCGACGTAGTCCTTCTCCACCTGCTCGGCCTCACCCGCGCGCAGCAGGCCGTGGTCGACGAAGACGCAGGTCAGCTGGTCGCCGATGGCCTTGTGGACGAGCGCGGCGGCAACCGCCGAGTCGACACCGCCGGAGAGCCCACAGATGACCTGCTTGTCGCCGACCTGGGCCCGGATGGCAGCGACATGGTCAGTGATGATGTTGTTCGGCGTCCAGGTCGGCTCGATCCCGGCGATGTCGTACAGGAACCGCTTCAACATCTCCTGGCCCTGCAGGGTGTGCGCCACCTCGGGGTGGAACTGCACACCGGCGCGCTTGGCCGTCAGGTCTTCGAAGGCGGCGACCGGGGCGCCCGGCGTCGACGCGGTGACCGCGAAACCCTGCGGTGCGACGGCGACGCTGTCCCCGTGGCTCATCCAGACCGGCAGCTCGGCCGGCAACTCCCGAAGCAGCGTGCCGCCCTGCGCGGTGAGCGGGGTCCGCCCGTACTCGCGGGCGCCGGTGTGCGCGACAGTTCCGCCGAGAGCCTGGGCCATCGCCTGGAAGCCGTAGCAGATGCCGAACACGGGCACGTCGTTGTCGAACAGGGCCGGGTCGAGCACCGGGGCGCCGGCCTCGTAGACGCTGGACGGGCCGCCGGACAGGATGATCGCGGCCGGCTGCTTGGCGAGCATCTCGGCGACCGGCATCGAGTGCGGCACGATCTCCGAGTAGACCCGCGCCTCACGGACGCGGCGGGCAATCAGCTGGGCGTACTGGGCGCCGAAGTCGACGACGAGAACAGGGCGGGGGGTACTCACCCGGCGAGTTTACCGTCCGCCCGGATGCCGCGATCTCGGCGTAGCTGCCGGTCAATCCCGGTGGGTGACGGGTCGGCCGATCCGTTGAGCTGCCGGGTTAGCTCCTCTATGGTTCCGCTGTGCAGACCAACAAGCTGGGTCTATGGATCGGCGCCGCCGTGGTTCTGGTGCTGCTGGCCGGTGGCGGCATCGCGTGGGCGGTCAGCTCGCGGTCCCACGACACCGCCTCGCCACCACTGCTGCCCGTTCCACTGCGCTCCTCGACCGGGGCGACCGTGCCGCCGCCGTCGCCGGGTGCGGACATCCGCGGCCCGCTCGACCTGCTGCTGCTCGGCGTGGACACCCGGGTCAGCGTGCCGGACTGGGAACCGCACTCGGACACGGTCATGCTGCTGCACGTGGAACCGGATCTGAAGTCGGCGTATCTCTACTCGCTGCCCCGCGACCTGCGGGTGAACATGCCGAAGTTCGGAAAGGCGGGCTTCCCCGGCGGGACCCACAAGATCACTGAGGCGATCGGTCGGGGCTCGCGGGTGCCCGGCTCCGCCAAACGGAACGTTGCGCAGGGCTACGAGCTGCTCACCAAGACGCTCAGCGGCTACACCGGCATCAAGCGGTTCCAGGCCGGGGCGATCCTGAACTTCGGCGGGCTGGCGCGGCTCACCGATCAGCTCGGCGGGGTCGACCTGGTGATCGACCAGAAGGTCAAGTCGAAGCACCGCAAGCCGGACGGCTCGTTGCGGCCGCTCAAATCCGGCGGCGGCGACTACACCGGACCGCAGGCCGTCTATCAGCCCGGCAAGCGGCACCTGGTCGGCTGGCAGGCGATCGACTACGCCCGGCAGCGGTACGGGCTGCCGGCGGGTGACTACGACCGGCAGCGGCACCAGCGGCAGTTGGTCAAGGCGCTGCTCGCCAAGTCGCTCGCGCAGGGCCTCACTCAGGACACTGCGAAGCTGGAGGGCATCATCAGGGCGCTTGGCGAGACGCTCGAGTACGTGGGCGGGCGTACCCCGCTGGAGTACGCGTACGCGCTCCGTGACCTGAGCCCGTCGAAGATCACCCTGGTCGGACTGCCGGGCAGCGGGGTCGGCAGCGGCAGCGGCTATCTGGGCGAGAAGCTCACCGCCGAGGGGAAGGGATTCCTCACCGCGGTGGCGAACAACCAGGCGGCCGCTTATCTGGCCAAGCACCCCAAGCTGGTCAACAAAAGCTAGGGCTCAGGCGAGGCTAGGGCAGCGGCGGCTTGGTGTCGGTGTAGAGCCAGGCCTGGAAGAAACTGTCGAGGTCCTGGCCGGAGATCTGCTCGGCCAGCCCGATCAGCTCCTCGGTGGTCACGTTGCCGTTCCGGTGATCGGTGGTCCACTGCTTGACCAACCGGTCGAAGGCGGCGTCCCCGATGGTCTTTCGCAGGGCGTAGACGGTCATCCCGCCGCGCTGGTAGACGGCGGTGCCGAAGAGCCGGTCCACCCCCGGGTCACCGACCTGGCCGCCCTGCCGCCCCCACGGGTAACTCGCGTAGACCTGGGCGAAGCTCTTCGCGACGGTGTTCTTGCCGGTGTGCTCGTCCCACAGCCATTCCGCGTACGTCGCGAAGCCCTCGTTGAGCCAGATGTCCCGCCAGCGCTGCACCGCCACGCTGTCGCCGAACCACTGATGAGCCAGTTCGTGCACCACCACGCCGTCGTTGGGTCCGGCGGTGAAGAACGCGTTGGCGTACGCGGGCCGGCTCTGCGTCTCCAGGGCGTAACCGATCCGCTGGTCGGCGATCGCGATACCGCCGTACGAGGCGAATGGATATGGCCCGAACCTGGTCGCCAGGAAGTCGGCGATCTCCCCGGTGCGCCCCAGCGACTTCACCGCCCCACCGTCCGCCGGCAGCGAGCCGGCCACCGCGATGACCATCGGCTTGCCGGCGTGCTTCGTGGTGGTCACCCGGTACTGTCCGATCACGATGGCGGCCAGGTAACTCGCCATCGGCGCCGACTCGGTCCAGTGCCACGTGGTCCAGCCGCCGGCGCTCTCGGTCGGCCCCGGCACGCCGTTGCTGATCGCCTCGACCCCGTCCGGCACGGTCATCGCCAGGGCGAACGTCGCCTTGTCCGACGGGTGGTCGTTCACCGGGAACCAGCTGCTGGCCGAGGCCGGCTGGCCGAGGGCGATCGCGCCGTCGTCGGTGGTCAGCCACCCGCCCTGGCCGAGCTCCCGGTCGCCGACCCGGTCTGGTTTCCCGCCGTAGTCGACCACCACGGTGAACGGCCGGCCGTCGACGATGCCGGCCGCCGGGGTGATCATCAGCTCGGTGCCGACCAGTTTCGAGGTCGCCGGAGTGCCGTCGACCCGGACGCCGTGCACGGTCAGGCTGGACAGGTCGAGGTCGAAGCGGGACAGGTTCTGGGTGGCGGTCGCAGTGATCGTCGCGGTGCCGCCGAGCTGGTCCGTCTTCGGGTCGTAGCGCAGTTTCAGGTCGTACCCGGTCACGTCGTACCCGCCGTTGCCGTACTTCGGGAAGTACGGGTCGCCGGCACCCTCGGCGCCCGGCCGGAAGTCGACAGTCGGCGACGGGCCCTGGGCCGGCGCCGGCTCACTCCCGGTGCAGCCCGCGATGACCAGCGCGACCCCGACCATTCCCGCCCGCAACGACGTCATGCAGCCGAGATTACGCATCCGACCGCCCCGATCCATCCGGAGCGGCCGATCGTCGTCCTATCGGTCTATCGGTCCCAGCGGGCTTACCGGTCCTGGGTCTTATCGGTCCAGGACGAGGGCTTATCGTCGAGAACTAGGGCTTATCGGTCGAGGACCAGGGCGACCTTCTGGAATTCCTTCACGTCGCGGTAACCGCACTTCGCCATCGCCCGGCGCAGGCCGCCGAACAGGTTCAGTTGCCCGTCCGGGCGGTCCGCCGGGCCGTAGAGGACCTCCTCGAGCGTGCCGTCCGGCTCGCCCGCGATGCAGAAGCCGCCGCGCGGCAGCTGCGGGTGGCTGGCCGACGAGTGCCACCAGGCACCGCCGGCCGGCGCGCCGGCGGCCAGCGACAGCGGCTCGCCGAGCATGACCGCGTCCGCGCCGCAGCCGATCGCCTTGGCGATGTCGCCGGAGGTGCTGATCCCGCCGTCGGCGATCAGGTGCACATAGCGGCCGCCGGTCTCGTCCAGGTAGTCGCGGCGGGCGGCCGCGGCGTCGGCGATCGCGCTCGCCATCGGCACCCGGATGCCGAGCACAGTGTCGGTCGTCGACCACTCGTCCGCGCCGACGCCGACGATCACGCCGGCCGCGCCGGTCCGCATCAGGTGCAGCGCGGTCTTGTAGTCGGTGCAGCCGCCGACGATCACGGGCAGGTCGAGGTCGGCGATGAACTCCTTGAGGTTCAGCGGCTCATCGGTGGTCGACACGTGCTCGGCGCTGACCAGCGTGCCCTGGATGACCAGCAGATCGACGCCGGCGTCCAGCACCACCGGGGCAAGCGCGAGGGTGTGCTGCGGCGAGACCCGGACGGCGACGGTGACGCCGCCGTCCCGGATCGCGCGCACCCGCTCGGCGATCAGCTCCGGGCGGATCGGCTCGGAGTAGACCTCCTGCAGGCGCCGGGTAGCGTCGGCGTCCTCGTCGAGCGAGGACAGCTCTTCGAGGATCTTGCTGGGGTCCTCGTAGCGCGTCCACAGGCCCTCGGCGTTGAGCACCCCCAGGCCGCCGAGGCGACCCAGGTCGACCGCCGACTGCGGGCTCATCGTGGCGTCCGACGGGTGCGCGACGCAGGGAATCTTGAAGGGGTACGCGTCGACGCGCCACTCGGTGGACACGTCGTCCACGTCGCGGGTGCGCCGGCTCGGGACGATGGCGATGTCGTCCAGGTGGTACCCGCGCTGAGCGGTCTTGCCGAGACCGATCTCCACGACGTCACGCATGGCTGGCTCTTTCTATAGGGCTATCGGGAGTGGTAATTCGGGGCTTCGACGGTCATCTGGATGTCGTGGGGATGGCTTTCCTTCAGACCCGCCGCGGTAATCCTGATGAGCTGGCCGCGCTCCTGCAAATCGGGGATGGTCTCGGCGCCGACGTAGCCCATCGAGGCGCGCAGCCCGCCGACCAACTGGTGGGCCACCCGGGAGAGCGGGCCGCGATAGGGCACCTGGCCCTCGACGCCCTCCGGCACCAGCTTGTCCTCGTTCACATCCTGCTGGAAGTAGCGGTCCTTCGAGTACGACTTCGCCTGGCCGCGGGACTGCATCGCGCCGAGCGACCCCATCCCCCGGTACGTCTTGTACTGCTTGCCGTTGATGAAGATCAGCTCGCCGGGGCTCTCCTCGGAGCCGGCCAGCAGACTGCCCAGCATCACCGAGCTGGCGCCGGCCACGATCGCCTTCGCGATGTCGCCGCTGTACTGGATGCCGCCGTCACCGATCACCGGCACGCCGGCCGGGGCGCACGCCCGACTGGCCTCCATGATCGCGGTGATCTGCGGGACGCCGACACCGGCCACCACCCGGGTGGTGCAGATCGCCCCGGGGCCCACGCCGACCTTGACCGCGTCCGCGCCCGCCTCGACCAGCGCCTTCGCACCCGAGTACGTCGCGATGTTGCCACCCACCACGTCGACCGCGGTGTCCTTCTTGATCCGGGAGACCATCTCCAGCACGGCCCGCTGATGGCCGTGCGCGGTGTCCACGATCACGACGTCCACCCCGGCGTCGACCAGGGTGCGGGCCCGCTTGTACGACTCGTCGCCGACCCCGACCGCGGCGGCCACCCGGAGCCGGCCCTGCGGGTCCTTGGTGGCGTGCGGGTACTGCTCGCTCTTCGTGAAGTCCTTCACCGTGATCAGCCCGCGCAGCCGGCCGGCGTCGTCGACCAGCGGCAGCTTCTCCACCTTGTGGCGGGCCAGCAGGGTGAGCGCCTCGTCCTTGCCGGCACCGACCGGCGCCGTGATCAGCGGCATCTTGGTCATCACGTCGCGCACCTTGGCACTCAGATCTGTGACGAAGCGCATGTCACGGTTGGTGACGATGCCGACCAGGACGCCGTCCGCGTCCACCACCGGAAGACCGGAGATCCGGTACCGCGCGCAGAGTTGATCGACCTGCTGCAGGGTGTCGTCCGGGCTGCAGGTGACCGGGTTCGTGATCATGCCGGACTCGGAGCGCTTCACCAGGTCGACCTGGGACGCCTGCTCCTCCATCGAGAGGTTGCGGTGCAGCACGCCGATTCCGCCCTGGCGGGCCATCGCGATCGCCATCCGCGCTTCGGTCACCGTGTCCATGGCGCTGGACAGCAGCGGGATGGCCAACTCCACGTTGCGGGTCAATCGGGTGATCGTGTTGACCCGGCTCGGCACGACGTCGGATTCGCCGGGTTGAAGCAGGACGTCATCAAATGTCAGACCGAGCGGAACTGTGCGGGCGGAGTCGCTATCCACAGAGCATCCCTTACTGCAAAGAGGGCGGATGGCTCATCGTACCCATCCCCTGCGGGCGCTCTCCGAAGACGGACAGGACGAGCGGGCCAGCACACGTCCGCCCGAGGTGAGTACGGTGTGAGGGTGCAAGAAGAGCCCATCGACCCGTTCAACGGCGACCCGACCGACCCGGCGGCCAGTCTCGACGACCTCAACGAGGACGCCGAGAGCGAACCCTTGACCGAGGCCGAACGGCAGGACGTGCTCGAGGACCTCAGTGACCTGGAGATTTACCAGGCGCTGCTGAGTCCGACGGGCATCCGTGGGTTGGTCATCGAGTGCGAGGACTGCCACGAGCCGCACTATTTCGACTGGGATCTGCTGCGGGGCAACCTCCGGCACCTGCTGAGCAGCGGCCGGCCACGGGTGCACGAGCCGGCCTACGACCCCGACCCCGATCACTACGTGACATGGGAGTACGCGAGGGGTTACGCGGACGGCGTACACGACACCCTGACCGAGGGCACCGACGAAGAGCAGAGTTGAACGGCAGAGCTAAATGGCCTCGCTTCGCTCGGCGGGCGATCGCCTGGTAACCGGTGAGGGGGCTGGCGTTTTTCCGCCACCCGCAAACCCCGCGGGCGTCGGAAAAACACTTGCCCCCTCACCGGCGGCGATCGCGGGGTTGGGCCGTTACGCCCCATCCCTT
>DASWMR010000689.1:0-3540 GCA_036399635.1 Actinoplanes sp.
GCTGGGCATCCGGGCCGCCATGACGATCACCGAAACCGCGGCACGCTCGTCCGCCCCGGAGTTCACCGAAGCCGACAAGGCCCTCCTGCGACTGGGTGCTCTGCTCAAGGAGGACGGATATTGCTTCACCACAGTCACTCCGGCCACGCACGAACGGGTCAACCGCCGCCCGGCGAACGCCCGCGCCGAGAACCTACGCGATGTGCTGGGCTGGAGCCGCCCGTTCGTACCCGGCGTGCTCCCCGAACGAGTCGTCGAGCTGATGGCCGCCGCCGGCGTGCTGCACCGGCATGAGACCGACTGGCGCAGCCTCGTCCGCTTCTCTTCCTACGACGGGGAACTGTTCGTGCACTCGGCGTTCCCGACGACGGCGCCGGACTCGGTGTTCCTCGGGCCCGACACCTACCGGATGGCGGATGCCGCCGTCGCCCACGTCGAGGCGAGTGGCCGTCCGGTGCGGCGCGCGGTGGACATCGGGTGCGGCACCGGTGCCGGGGCGATCGCCGTGGCGAAGCGGGTGCCGGACGCCGAGGTCCTCGCCGTCGACATCAACGACGCCGCCCTGCGGTTCACTCGGGTCAACACCGCGCTCGCCGGCACCGACGGCGTACGGGCCGTACGCAGCGACGTGCTCGACGGGGTGGACGGCGACTTCGATTTGATCATCTCGAACCCGCCGTTCATGATCGATCCGGCGGGACGCGCCTACCGCGACGGCGGTGGCGACCACGGACATCATCTGTCGCTAGCGATCATCGGCGCGGCGGTCGCCCGGCTTCGACCGGGCGGCTCGCTGGTGCTGTTCAGCGGAACCGGCATCACCGACGGTCGCGACCCGTTCCACGAGGCGGCGGCAGCACGCCTGGACGGCACCGGACTGGCCTGGACCTATCGTGAAGTGGATCCGGATGTCTACGGGGAGGAACTCGACGGTCCCGCCTACGCCCACGCGGAACGTATTGCCGTCGTGGTCCTCAACGCCACCCGACCCGAACGGTGACCTGATGTCCGCGCCCACCACCGACAGTGCCCCGCCGATCGACGCCGCACGCTCCGCGGTGGCCGTCCCCACCGTGGGAGTGGAGGAGGAGTTCCTCCTGCTCGACCCGACCACCGGCGAGAACGCCCAGGCCGCGATCGCGGTGCTGGCCGATCTGCCGGCCGAGGTCCGCCAGCGGAGCCGGCTGGAGTTCCGGCACAGCATGGTCGAGATGGTCACCGGAGTGTGCACCGATCTCGCCGAGGCCGGCCGGCAGCTGCGGCAACTGCGAGGAGCCGCCGCCGCAGCGGCCGCGAGGGCGGGTACGCGGCTGGTGGCGATCGGCGCCACCCCAATGGCCGAACGCCGGCCCACCGTCACCGACAACCCCCGCTACCAGGCGATCGCGCGGCACTACGGCCCGATCGTGGCGGACCCGGCGGTGTGCGGCTGTCACGTGCACGTCGGCGTCGCCGACCGGGAGCTGGCGGTGCAGGTGAGCAACCACCTGCGGCCGTGGCTGCCGGTCGTGCAGGCGCTGGCCACCAACTCACCGTTCTTCGCCGGCGCCGACACCGGGACGGCGAGCTGGCGTGCCATGCAGCTCGACCGGTGGCCCAGCCTCGGACCGGCGCCGTTCTTCACCTCCGGCGAGGACTACGACGACACCGTACGCATCATGGTCGACTCGGGCACCATGATCGACGCCACGATGGTGCTGTGGCACGCCCGGCCGTCCACCACCTACCCCACCATCGAGGTCCGGATGGCCGACGTCTGCCCGACCGTGGCCGACACACTCCTGGTGGCCGGCTTGGTCCGGGCGCTGGTGGCCACCGCCATCGACGACATCGCAGCCGGGCTGACCGCACCGGCAGTCACGGATGGCGTGCTCCGGGCGGCACATTGGAACGCCGCTCATCGCGGACTCGGGGCCACCCTGCTCGATCTGCGTGCGGGCCGGGCCCGGCCGGCCTGGGACGTGGTCGGTGACCTGGTCACCAAGCTGCGGCCGGCGCTGCTGCGGCACGGTGACCTGTCGCTGGTTGATGGCGAGCTCGCCCGGGTCCGCGAGGAGGGCACCGGCGCCGACCGTCAGCGCCGGGTCCACGAGCGCACCGGTGACCTGCGTGCGGTGCTGGCCGAGCTAGCCGCGTGGACCGTGCGCGGCTGACCGGCGTACCGGTATTTGTCGGTGCCGGACATGACCACTGAGGACCGCTGGCCGGATGGGCCGCCCGGGCGGCAAGAGCCCCCATCGCGAGCAGCGCCCGGCCCATACTGTCGGCGCAGACCACCCGGCTGGCCGGCAGTGCACCGAGTGTCGAGAGTGGATGAGTCAGATCCATAGCAGCAGTACCGCCGTCCGCGCGGGAGATACCGGAATGTCGCCGGTCCCGCCCGGCTACCCTTGGTCGTCGCTGTTATTCGGGGCGATAGATCTCGCTGTCGCCGGACACGGCCTCGACGTCGTATCCCGCCCCGCGCTCGACACCCGCTTGCGGTCGGTCGGCCACCGGGTCGTCACCGGCCGGGGCGGTATCGGGCGCGATCTCCTCGTCGGTCCGGGCGCGGTCCATCTGCTCATCACTCATCACCCGCGGCTTCCCGCCGTCCGGCGGATCAAACGGGGATTTTCTACTCGTCGCGTGTTCCGTGCAGCCGGATCTCGTCGGCTCTCCCAGCTAGGTTCCATCCGCCACCTCCCGCGGGCCCTTCCGCAACGGGCGCCGACTCCCCCACCTATCGACGTCTAAACAGTCCGCTACCGGGTTTCAACGCGGGTCGGCGGGGAACACCGCCCGGCACCTGGCAGCAGTCGAGAACGCGGCGCGCCTCGCTTCGTCGCACCGTCGCGGTGTGACCGACCGTCGACCCGAACCGGCTGGCGCGCCGCCCTGTGGTGTGCCGGCTGTTTTGTGGCGGCAGAGGACTGTCGTGAAAAAACTCAGCAGCATCCCGCTCACTGGCACCGCCCTTCCGTCACTCGCCGCCCGCGTCACCACGCCCGCGTACCACCGGGCGTCGCTGACTCCCGCCGTGGTTCACCTCGGGGTCGGCGGCTTCCACCGGGCGCACCAGGCGGTCTACCTCGACGACCTGGCCCGGCAGGGCGAGACGGGCTGGGGCGAGACCGGCGTGGGCCTGCGCTCCCCCGCCATGCGGGACGCCCTCGCACCGCAGGACTGGCTCTTTACCGTGGTCGAGCGGGGCCGGGACGACACCGCCCGCGTCGTCGGCTCGATGATGGACTACCGCTACGCGCCGGACGATCCCGAGGCCGTGCTCTCGTTGCTCGCCGACGCACGAACCCGGGTGGTGACCCTGACCATCACCGGCGGCGGCTACCCGGTCGGCGGGGACGGCGGCTTCCTCGCCGACGATCCCGATGTCCGGTCGGACCTGGCCCGGCCGCAGGTGCCGGTGACCGCCTTCGGTTACCTGGTCGCGGCCCTGGACCGCCGGCGAGCGGCCGGACTACCCGGTTTCACCGTGCTGTCCTGCGACAACATGCCGGACAACGGTACGGCGGCCCAGACTGCCACGCTCGGACTGGCGTG
>DASWMR010000690.1:0-1629 GCA_036399635.1 Actinoplanes sp.
CGGGAGCCAGTTCTACCTCAAGGCCACCGTCCGCGGGCTGCACCCGGGCACGGTCTACCACTACCGGGTCCGGCTGTCCGACGGCACCGTCAGCGGCGACGCGCACTTCACCACCGCCCCGGCGCGGGGCTCCGCGATGCCGGCCCCGTTCACCTTCACCGCCTTCGCCGACGTCGGCACCAACACCGCACCCACCGATCCCCGGTACGCCTGGGGTCAGAACCCCCAGTCGGTGGTCGCCGCCGACGGCACCTGGCCGCCGGGCGTCTTCGACGACAACTCGTATCTGCCGGATGACCCGGTCGCCGGGCCGCGCGGCACCGACAAGCGCCCCGCGCTGACGCAGACCCTGCTGATGGCCACCCAGAAGCCTGTCTTCACGCTGCTGGCCGGCGACATCTGCTACGCCAATCCGTCCGGCTCGGGACTGCCCGCGGACGACACGACGGCGCTCACCCGGATCGCACCGAAGGGCAAGAACCTCTACAACCCGTACGTCTGGGATGTCTTCCTCAACCAGATCGAACCGCTGGCCGCCCAGACACCGTGGATGTTCGCCACCGGCAACCACGACATGGAACCGCTCTACGGCAAGACCCGGTTCCTCGGCGACAGCCCCACCCACGGGTACGGAGGTCTGGTCGAGCGCCTGGAATTCCCGGCCAACGGCCCGAAGACCTGCCCGTCGGTGTACCGGTTCGTCTACGCCAACGTCGGCCTGATCTCGATCGACGCCAACGACCTGTCCGCCGAGTTGCTGACCAACACCGGCTACTCCGGTGGCGCCCAGCTGAGCTGGCTCAAACGCACGCTGCGGGAATGGCGTAGCCCGGCACAGGCGAAGAACATCGACTTCATCGTGGCGTTCCTGCACCACTGCGCCTACTCGACGACCAACAACCACGCCTCCGACGGCGGGGTGCGCGACGCGCTCGACCCGCTGTTCAGCGACTACCGGGTCGACCTGGTCATCCAGGGCCACAACCACCTGCTGGAACGCACCGATCCGATCCGGTACGGCAAGCGGACGCGCCCGGCACCCGACGGCGCGACGATCCACCCCGCCAAGGACGGCGTCACCTACCTCTGCGTCGGCTCCGGCGGCCGTCCGCGGTACCCGTTCCGGCAGGCGCCCAGTCCCGCCGCGCCGCCTCCCGCCGGTGTCACGCCGACCGGACCGCAACGGCTCGCCGCGGGTCAGCGCTACCGTGGCTACCGCCCGCCCGGCGGCCTCAACTCCGCCGAGAACAACACCGAGAACATCGTGAACAGCTACTTCTGGTCGGCGGAGAAGACCGCGATCAAACCGGCCGGCCATCCGGCGGGCAGCCGGGTCCCCGAAGTGGTCGACTGGTCGCAGGTCCGCTACGACGACTACGCGTTCATCGCCGTCGACGTCGTGCCCGCCGCCCTGGGCGCTCGCACCACGCTGACCGTGCGCAGCCTCGCCGACGCGCTGCCGGGCAGCAAGCAGCCCTACACCGAGATCGACCGGATCACCCTGGCCCGCACCGCCGGCCGCGCGGCCGTCCTGAGCGACGCGGCGACGGGGCAGTGACCACGCCTCAGCAGGTGCGAGGCTCCGGGGCCGGGTGGGACCGGCGGGTGCGCTGGCCCTCCGGATAGACC
>DASWMR010000691.1:0-6946 GCA_036399635.1 Actinoplanes sp.
CTCATGGCATTCAGGTGTTTACAGATAGCGACCAGCGCGACATGATCCTATGAGGCGCCGCCGGTACAGGTGCTGATAAATGGCGCCGGTGGGTTGCTGTGTGCTAAGAGTGATCGTTCGCGTCGTGGGGCCGACGCGGCCGCTCGCCGACACGGCCCCCACCGGGGGAGGGATGACGCCGTGGACCATCGCATGCCGGACAACGGTGACGCGCTGACCGGCGTGGAGATGTTTGCCGGCCTGGAGCCGGACGTCCGGCAACGGGTCATCGCCACTGCCGTCCCGCGCACGTACCGCAAGGGACAGATCATTTTCGTCGAGCACGACCCCGGCGAATCCCTGATCATCCTGAAACGCGGCGCCGTCGCGATCTTCCGGACCGCCCCGACCGGCGAGCGCGCGGTGCTGACCGTGGTCCGCCCGCCGGACGTGCTGGGCGAGGTCTCCCTGCTGGACGCCTCCACCCGCAGCACCTCGGCTGAGGCCATCGAGGACTGCCACGCACTGACCCTGTCCCGAGCGGCCTTCATGGACCTGGTGCACTCCAACCCGCGGATCCTGGACGCGGTGATGCGCTCGGTGGGCGCGCTGATCCGCCGGCTCACCGAGCAGAACACCGATCACGTCTTCCTGGACCTGCCCGGCCGGGTCGCCAAGACGCTGGTCCGGCTGGCCGGCGAGAGCCAGGCTCCGATGATCACCATCGAGCTGAACCAGAGCCAGCTGGCCGAGATGGCCGGCGGGTCCCGGCAGAGCGTGAATCAGGCGATCGGCTCGTTCGCGAGCCGCGGCTGGCTGCGCACCGAGGGCCGCCGGATCGTGGTCACCGACCTGGGTGCGTTGCGCCGTCGCGCCGGGATGAGCTGAGGACGGGCTGCGCCTCATCGCCGGTGGCTTTCACCGAGGCCGCATAGACGTCGACATATTCGCGACCGGAGAGCACCATCAACTCGTACATGATCTCGTCGGTGATCGCGCGCTCGACGAAGCGGTCACCCGTCGCGCTCACGTACCGGGAGAAGTCGAGCGGATGACCGAAGCTGATCCGTACCCGCTTGATCTTGGGAAGCAGGGTCCCGGTGGGCTGGATCTCGTCGGTGTTGAGCAGCGCGACCGGCACCACCACCGCCCCACTCTCCAACGCCAGCCGGGCCACGCCGGTCTTACCGCGGTAGAGCCGCCCGTCCGGCGAGCGGGTGCCCTCCGGATAGATGCCGGCGATGCCGCCGTCGCGCAGCACCCGCAGCAGCGTGTCGAGCGCCGCCCGGGCCGCCTGGCCGCCCGAACGGTCCACCGGAATCGTCCCGGTGCCCAGGAAGAACTGGCGCATGAGCCAACCCTTGATGCCCTTGCCGGTGAAGTACTCGGCCTTGGCGACGAAAGTCACGCGGCGATCGACGATCAGGGGTGTGAAGATCGAGTCGGAGAAGGAAAGGTGGTTACAGGCCAGGATGACCGGTCCAGAAGCGGGCACGTTCGATCGGCCGGTGATCTGCGGGCGGAAGAGCACGCGCAACAACGGTCCGAGAACCACATACTTGAGCAGCCAGTAGAACACGGCGTCCTTTCGGCGGACGTTCTGGACATCCGGTGCAGAGGAAGCGTACGAAGCGGGACGGCGCGCCACAACGCACTCCCGCAACTGGTGCCTGTCGTGTCACCATTCAAGGCACGGTCGGCGAGGGAGTGTGCAGGGTGACAGCGGGTGGTGCCCGCCGCGGGCGGCGGGACAACGGGCTCGACGCGGCCGACTATGCGGCTGCGGGCGACGTGGATCCGCGCGTCGGTGAACACCTTCTGGACGTGCTGGCGGCCGGCGGCATCGCGGCCTACCTCCAACCCACCGCAGATCTGAACCCGATCCTGCGGGCCACCACGCTGCCCGCCCGACCCACCGACCGGCTCTACGTCGACCGCACCCGGCTCGATGCCGCGCGCGAGCAGCTGCACAAGGTGACCGGCGGCGCCCTGCCGACGCCGCCAGCCGAACCGACCGCCGAACCGGACATCGAAGCCGAGTGGGCCAAGATCGTGGCCGGTTTCCACACCGACACCGACCCGGCGGCGCCACCATGGCCCGCCGCCGAGGGTATCGAGGCGAAGCCCGAGCCACCCCGCACAACGGGTCCGGAATCCCCCGAAGGCGTCGCCTACTACCGGCGCCGCACCGACCAGCCGCAGCAGGAGCCGTCCCTGCTCGACGGGCTGGACGAGTTCGGCACCGATCTCGAGGACGACGAGGAGGACCGATACACCCCGCCGCCTCCCCCGCCACTGCCGCGCATGTCGAAGTACGCGGTCATCGGCGTACTCGCGGTGATCCTCGGCTTCCTGCTGTTCCTGTTCCCCACCATGCTGCCGATCGACGGCGACTACGTGACCCTCCTCGGCTTCGCCTCGATCGTCTCCGGTGCCGTCATGCTGGTCTGGCGGCTCCGGTCCGGCGACGATGACGAGGATGACTACGACGACGGCGCTGTCGTATAGACCACCCTCGTTATACTTCAGCGTGATGGTCTAGTAACCTTCGGTGATGCGCCAGAGTTCGCTGGTCGTCGTTGCCAACCGCCTCCCGATCGATGACAACGCCGCGCCGGACGGCGCCTGCGAGTGGCGGCGCAGTCCGGGTGGCCTCGCCAGCGCACTGCACGCGATTCTGCAACAGACCCCGGCCACCTGGGTGGGCTGGAACGGCGGCATCGATTCCGCGCCGGCACTGCCCGACATCGGTTCCCTCCGGCTGCGCGCGGTCCCACTCGCCGGCCACGAGATGCGCGGGTACTACGAGGGCTTCGCCAACTCGACGCTCTGGCCGCTCTACCACGACGCGGTCGAGCAGCCAGTCTTCGACCGCGGCTGGTGGGAGACGTACCGCGCGGTCAATCGGCGCTTCGCCGAGGCCGCCGCCGAGGTCGCCGAGCCCGGCGCGGCCGTCTGGATCCAGGACTACCACCTGCAACTGGTGCCGCAGCTCCTCCGCGACCTGCGCCCCGACCTGCTGATCGGGTTCTTCCTGCACGTGCCGTTCCCGCCGCCGGAGCTGTTCATGCAGCTGCCCCGCCGGCTCGAGCTGCTGGCCGGGATGCTCGGCGCCGATCTGGTCGGCTTCCAGCGCCCGCAGGCCGCGCACAACGTCGCCCAGCTCGCCACCAAGCTGCTCGGCGCGAAGGGTGCGGACGACGCGATCACGCTGCCGGACGGCCGGGTGGTACGCACCGGCGCGTTCCCGGTCTCGATCGACGTCGCCGAGATGCGGGCCCTCAGCGCCCGGCCGTACGTGCTGAATCGCGCCCGCCAGCTGCGGCACGACCTGGGTCCGCACAAGCGGGTGCTGCTCAGCGTCGACCGGCTCGACTACACCAAGGGCATCGAGCACCGGCTCACGGCGTACAGCGAACTGCTGCGCGACGGTCGGATCAAGGTCCGTGACGCGGTCATGGTGCAGGTCGCCGTCCCCAGCCGGGAACAGGTGGAGAGCTACCGCGCGCTGCGCGACCGGATCGAGGGCGAGGTCGGCCGGATCAACGGCGAGTACGGCCGGGTCGGCGAGCCGGCCATCCACTACCTCAACCAGTCATTCGACCGGGCCGACCTGGCCGCGCTCTATCGCACCGCGGACGTGATGGTGGTGACTCCGCTGCGCGACGGGATGAACCTGGTCGCCAAGGAGTTCGTGGCGGCCCGCAAGGATGAGACCGGTGCGCTGGTGCTGAGCGAGTTCGCCGGGGCGGCCGCCGAGATGGAGGACGCTTTCCTGGTCAACCCGCACGACGTGGACGGGCTGAAGGACACGCTGCTGCAGGCCATCGGCGCTAACCCGGCCGACCTGGCCGCCCGGATGGGCGCGATGCGCAAGCACATCACCCGGCACGACATCCACGCCTGGGCCCGGCAGTACCTTTCGACGCTGGACCACACCGGCCGGCTGGCCCGGCAACTGCCCCGACCGTCCGCCCGCCGCTGAGCTATCGGCGGGTCGGCAGTTCCTTGCCGAGCCAGTCCAGGATCGCTTCGATCGGCTCGGCCCAGCCGGCGTCCAGCATCAGGTCGTGTGCCATCCCCGGAAAAAGCAGCGGCGCACCGCCGTGCCGGTCCGCGGTGCGGTCCAGCGACTTGCGGGGCACCACCCGGTCGTCCGGGCTGCCGACGACCAGCGTCGGCGGGTCGCCCACCGCCCGCGGCACCCGGCCGTGCGTCACCAGTTCCCGCCGCGGTCGGCAGACGATCCGCTTCAGATAGGCGGTCGCCTCGTCGGCGGGCACCGCCGGACTGAACAGCTGACGCCGGCTGAGCCGCAGCCGACCGCCGAACAGCGCCGGGAAGGTGCCCAACGGGTTGGCCCGCAGCGCCGCGCCCAGGCTCGCCCAGCCGTCCACCACCGGCGACACCAGCACCGCGGCCCGCGCCGGATAGCGGCCCAGCGCGTAACCGACCACGAGCGCGCCGACCCCGTGCCCGACAAGCACCGCCTGCCGGGGCAGTGCGGCCGCCACCTGCACCACGTCGTGCACGTGGGCGCGTAGGTCACCGTCGGCCCGCGGGGTCAGCGCGTGCGCCGGGTAACCGCGGGCCGCGGCGTGCGGCAGCCAGTGCTCGGCGAACGCCCAGGCACCGTGGCCGAGCCCGGGCACGAAGAGCAGCGGCGGGAGATCGTCGCCGCCGTCGATCGACACGACCTCGCGCTGGACCGGCGGCACCGGGGAGGTCCAGTCGTCGAAGCGCAGCAGCTCCGATCTCATCCGGCCGGCTCCATCTCGCGTAGCAGCGCCTCGACCGACCGCAGATAGTCGACGTGGTCGACCTCGAACCAGTGCCGCCGCGTCGGCGACACCCGCTGCCGCGACCAGCCGCGGACCGGCCGGGCCGACTCCCGCTGCTGCACCGCGGCGGCCCGCACCGGGTCGGTCGTGCGCAGCCGCAGCCACCGGGCGACCGCCACACTCTGCCAGTGCGCCAGCGGGAGCAACCCGGCGTCCGGCTGCAGCAGGCCGACCACGGCGAGCGTCGGATGCTTGCGAGCAAACGCGTGCAGGTGCAGGTCGGGCCGCCCGTCGGCGTCGCTGTCGAGCAGGTCGGGGGCGAGGAACTCGAAGCGGGGATGGAACCCGGTGGCGGTGATGACCATGTCTGGCTCGATCCGCCGGCCGTCGGTCAGTTCGACCGCACCGCCGTCGAAACGGGCCACGTCCGCGACCGCGGTGATCCGAGCGTGGGACAGATAGAAGGACAGGTGACTGTTGATGACCGGGTGCGTCTCGTACGGCCGGTGGTCGGGCTCGGCGACGCCGAAGCGGGTCAGGTCGCCGGTGGTCAGCCCGACCGTGCGGCGGTAGAGCCACTGACGCAGGCGCAGCGGCAGCCGCCACTTCAGCAGCCGGTCGTTGATCTGGTCGGCGGGGCGGCCGAAGAGGTATTTCGGCGCCACCCAGTAACCGCGGCGGGTGGAGTGCCAGACCACGCCGCCGTGCTGCGCCGCCTCCACCGCGAGATCGCAGCCGGTGTTGCCGCCGCCGATCACCAGCACCTTGCGGTTGCGGAGCACGGCCGGATCCTTGTACGCCGAGGAGTGGATCACTTGACCACGGAAGTCGCCCGGAATGTCAGGCTTGGCGGGATCCCAGTGGTGGCCGTTGGCGACGACCACACCCGCGTACCGCTGCACCCGGGCGGAGCCGCCGCCGGTCGACTGGGTGGTCACGTCCCACCGGCCGTCCCCCACCGGCACCACGGACACCACCTGGGTGCCGAACCAGATGTGCTCGATCAGCCCGAAATGCCGGGCGTACCGCTCCAGATAGGACAGCACGGCGCTGTGGTGCGGATAGTCCGGCCAGTCGTCCGGCATCGGAAAGTCCGGGAACTCGGTGAGCGGCCGGGAGGTGATCAGGTGCGTGCTCGCGTAGACCGCGCTGCGGTCGTGCCGCCAGTTCCAGCCGCCGCCGACCGATGTCTCGCGCTCGTAGCAGTCCACCGCGAACCCGTGCTCGCGCAGGTTCTTGATCGTGGCGAGGCCGCTCGCGCCCGCGCCGATGACACAGACGGCGTCCCGCCGGTCAGCGACCTCCGGAGTGTCCTGCACGCGGCGATCCTGCCAGACCGGGGCCTCACGAGGAAGGGAGCGAAAGGTCGGCAAGAACCGGCAAATGATCACTTGCCCGGCGGGCCAGCTCGGTCTCCACCACCTCGTACCGCTCAATGGCAACGTCGGGGGTGACGAAGAGCCCGTCGATCAGCCGGGCCGGCAGCGTGGCCGGGAACGTCGGCCGGCCCGCCGACGAGGAGACCAGGCCGTCCCCCACGGTCCGCCAGGCGCCGCCGCCGGGCCCCTCGTTGAGGTCGGCGGCCGCGATCATCGAACCCTCCACGCCGGCCAGCGCCTGCTTCCAGAGTGCCGCCTGGGCGGGCCGCTCGGCCGGATCGGTGGCCAGGTGGGTGCCGGACACGGTGAAGGTGGCGCCGCGCACCGAGCCGCGGGCGAAGACGGCGCCGCGCAGGTGCCGGCCAGGGGTCAGCGGGTACCGCATGGTCCAGGTGGCGTGCACCCGCACTCGCAGGCTCACCAGCAGTAGGTTGCCCAGCGACGGCAGGCCGCCGGCGGCCACCACCATGCCGACGTCGTCGGCCAGCGAGGCGCACCGCTGCCGCCAGCGGAACCGGCGCGGCGCCTCCTGGACGATCACCACGTCCGGCGCCGCGTCCCGGATCAGGCGGATGAGAGCGGCCCGGTCGTCCTTCATCCCGTGGACGTTGTAACTCATGACCCGCAGCGGCACGCCGGACACCATGTCCCCTTTTCCCCTGCGTCAGATGCTTCGCTGCGTCAGACGCTTGCCGCGTCAGACGCTTCCTGCTTCAGATGCTCCCGCTGCCTCAGATGCTCCCGCTGCCTCAGATGCTCCCGCTGCCTCAGATGCTCCCGCTGCCTCAGATGCTCCCGCTGCCTCAG
>DASWMR010000692.1:0-2218 GCA_036399635.1 Actinoplanes sp.
GTTGTCGGTTCGTCCGCACCCAGCGCGCTGCCGACGCAGGAGCAGGCCGCCGCGGAGCAGGCCGCGGAGGAGCGGACCGCCGAGGACCAGCCCGCCGCCAAGCCGACCGTGGCGAAGACGCAGAAGTGGGTGAAGATCTTCAGTGGTCCGTCCGACCAGGACATCACCCCGCCGAAGTCGCGCACCACGGGCAGCAAGACGGTCGAACTGAACGCCACCGAATCCGACCAGATCGGCACCTACGTCACCGACGGCGCGGGCCGCACGCTCTACCGCTTCGACGCCGACTCGGCGAAACCGCCGAAGGCCACCTGCAACGGCGACTGCGCGAAGGCCTGGCCGCCGCTGCTGATCAAGTCACCCGGCCGGATCTTCCCGGACGGCATCGACCCGCAGATCATCGGCTACGTCGAGCGCGCCGACGGGCACTGCCAGGTCACCATCAACGGCTGGCCGGTCTACTACTTCATCGCCGACGCCAAGCCGGGCGACGTGAACGGCCAGGGCATCAACGGCAAGTGGTTCGCGGTCAGCCCGGCCGGCGGCAAGACCAAGCCGATCCCCGGCTTCCCGCTCAAGAGCAACGGCTGAAAGCTCAAGAGAAACTGCTGGAAACCAGCGGCAGCACTGAAACACCAGCGACCAACGCGATCCATCGGGGGTGTGCCCGGCGGCGGCTCAGGCCACCGCCGGGCATGTCGCGGTGCGCAATCGACGACCCCTTGACAGTCGCACATCGAAGGGCTGAGGTGGTTGCGACACTGTTTCAGGGGGAAGACATGCGTCGGTTCGTGGGCCTGGTGGCGACGCCCCGGATCGACTATCTGGACGCCCATCTGGGGGCCCTGCACGAGGCGACCGAGGGGGGTGGACGTACGCGGATACTTCGTCTGGTCGCTACTCGACAACTTCGAGTGGGCCGAGGGCTACGCCCAACGATTCGGCCTGGTCGAGGTCGACTTCAACAGCCAGCACCGTACGCCGCGCGACCCGTTCCCTTGGCTGCGCACCGCCCTAGCCGAGCGTTCCCAGGTCACACCGAGCAAGCCCAGTTAACTTCGCGGCATGTCGCTGGGTGACCCGCCGCCTGAGCCACCGCCCGCCGGCCTGTTCGCCGACGCCACCGGCGACCCGGACGACCGCCCCGTGGTCTTCCTGCACGGCATCGCGGCCGCCGGCTGGATGTGGTGGCGGCAGCTGCCCGCGCTACCCGGCCACTTCCGCCTGACCGTCGACCTACCAGGCCACGGCCGTAGCCGAGACATCCCGTGGGTATCGCTGGCAGACACCGCCGAGTGGGTGGCCGCCCTGATCCGCGAGCGCACCACGACCGGCCGGGCACACATCGTCGGCCTCTCCCTGGGCGGGCACGTCGCCCTGGCCCTGCTGGAACACATCCCCAGCGTCGTCGACCACGCCGTGATCAGCGGCGTAACCGCCGCCCCATGGCCGGCCCGCTTGTTGGCCGGCCCCCAGGCGTGGCTGACCACGACCATGCTGCGCAGCCACCGCCTGCTAGACGCCCAGGCCCGCGCACTGTCCCTGCCACCATCGGTCCACGCGGAGTTCGCCGCCGGCGTGCGCGCCGTCCGCCCGCGGACCTACCGCCGGATCGTCCAAGAGGTCGCCGCCTACCGAGCGCCCGCTTCGCTCGGCACGCCGGGCACACCCACGCTGGTGCTGGCCGGCGCCAACGAGACCGAGGCAATCCGCCGCGCTGTCCGGAGCCTGCCAGCCGCCATGCCGGTAGCCGAGGGCCGGATCGCCCCCCACGCCGGCCACGGCTGGAACGTCGACCAACCCGACCTGTTCAACGAGACAATGCGCGCCTGGCTAACCGACTCACCCCTACCGGCCGCCCTCGGCCGCATCTGACTGCGGGAAGTGCCGTCGAAGTTATCTGCGGCGAGCCCGCAAGCCGCGGATTGGGCGCGGTTCGGCTGAGGGATCCGCTCAGCCACGCATTGTTCTGCCGATGAGAGACCATCCGATCATGCAGATATATGCGCCGATGAGGTGACTACGATTGTCATCCACGGATGCGGTGGCTCGTTCGTCGCCTGAGTCTGATGGCACCACGTCGATCCGCCGATCACCACATGTTCCTTTGGCTTGGTGATCGTCCGGGTATCTTTCGGACGTGGCTGACCTACCAGAGTACCGACGCGTGGATCTCCGACTCTGGGTGCGGGTATCAAGCGAAGACGCCGAGGCCGTG
>DASWMR010000693.1:0-2932 GCA_036399635.1 Actinoplanes sp.
GAACACCCTGCTCCCCGCGCTCGACCACCTCGCGGGTTCGCTCGGCCGCAAGGCCGACGAGTTCGCCGAGGTGGTGAAATCGGGCCGTACGCACCTCATGGACGCGACCCCGGTCACCCTGGGACAGGAGTTCTCCGGGTACGCCGCTCAGGTCCGTTACGGCATCGAGCGGCTCTCCGCGACGCTGCCCCGGCTGGCCGAGTTGCCGCTCGGCGGCACCGCCGTCGGTACCGGCGTGAACACGCCGCCCGGGTTCGCCCCGGCGGTCATCGACCGGTTGCGCGAGCTGACCGGCCTGCCACTGACCGAGGCCCGCAACCACTTCGAAGCGCAGGGCGCCCGGGACGCGCTGGTCGAGGCGTCCGGCCAGGCCCGGGTGGTGGCGGTGAGCCTCTACAAAATCGTGAACGACATCCGCTGGATGGGCTCCGGCCCGCGGGCCGGCCTGCGCGAGTTGCGCCTGCCCGACCTGCAGCCCGGCTCCTCGATCATGCCCGGCAAGGTGAACCCGGTGGTCCCCGAGGCGGTCCGCCAGGTCTGCGCCCAGGTGATCGGCAACGACGCGACGGTCGCCTTCGCCGGCACCCAGGGCGACTTCGAGCTGAACGTGATGCTGCCGGTGATGGCCCGCAACCTGCTCGAATCGATCCGCCTGCTGGCCAACGCGGCCCGCCTGCTCGCCGACCGCTGCATCGACGGCCTGGAGCCGAACGTCGAGGTCGCCCGGGCGTACGCGGAGGGTTCCCCGTCGATCGTGACCCCGCTGAACCGCTACCTGGGCTACGACGAGGCGGCCGCGATCGCCAAGGCGGCGCTGGCCTCGGACCGCACGATCCGCGAGGTGGTCGTCGAGCGGGGCCACCTCGACTCCGGCAAGCTGACCGAGCAGCAGCTGGACCAGGCCCTCGACGTCCTGCGAATGACCCGCCCCTGACGCGCCGTCCAGGCTTCACTTCGCAGTTCGTCGATGGTCAGCAGTCCGCACGGGAGGGCGTCGGTGCCGCGGAAGACCTGCCCGGTGAGGGTGGCAGGCCGGGTCAGTGGCGTTGGCATTCAATGGCGTTGGCATGGCGAGCAGGGTGCCGACCGCGGGCCGGTCCCGGCGGGGCTGTGGATGGGGCTGTGGATAACTGGGGTGGCCGGGGCGGTCGGGCCGCGGGTGCCCCCGGTACCCTGGTCCGGTGACGTTGCGCTTGTATGACACCGCGACCCGATCCGTCCGGGACTTCGTCCCGAAGACGCCCGGTCAGGTCGGGATCTACCTGTGTGGTCTCACCGTGCAGTCCGTTCCGCACATCGGTCACCTGCGCTCCGCGGTGAACTACGACGTGCTGCGCCGGTGGCTGCTGCACACCAACTACGATGTCACCTTCATCCGCAATATCACCGACGTCGATGACAAGATCCTTGACAAGGCGCACGGGCAGAAGCGTCCATACTGGGCCATCGCGCACGCCAACCGGCTGGTGCTCGACGCCAACTACCGCGATCTGAACGTGTTGCCGCCGACGTACGAGCCGCTGGCCACCGGGCACGTGCCGGAGATGCATGAGCTGATCGCCGAGCTGATCGAGCGCGGGCACGCCTATCCGGCGGCCGGGGGCAGCGGCGACGTCTACTTCAACGTGCCCTCCTACCGGGAGTACGGCGCCCTCTCCGGGCAGAACCCGGACGACATGCGGCCGCCCACCGACGGCGGCGAGCCGGACAAGCACGACTATCGCGACTTCGCCCTGTGGAAGGGCGTGAAGGCCGACGAGCCGGCCGACGCCACCTGGCCGTCGCCCTGGGGGCGTGGCCGGCCGGGCTGGCACATCGAGTGCTCGGCGATGGCCCGGCGCTACCTGGGTGACGAGTTCGACATCCACGGCGGCGGTCTCGACCTGACCTTCCCGCACCACGAGAACGAGATCGCCCAGTCCCGCTCGGCGGGGCTGCCGTTCGCCCGCTACTGGGTGCACCACGCGTTGCTCAACCTCGGCGAGGCCAAGATGAGCAAGTCGCTGGGCAACGTGATCGACCTGGCCGCGGTGCAGGCGATGGGCCTCCGGCCGGTCGAGCTGCGCTACTACCTCGGCACGCCGCACTACCGCTCCCGCATCGACTACTCCGGGGAGGCCCTGCGGGAGGCCGCCGTGGCGTACCGGAGGATTGAAGGCTTCGTGCAGCGTGCGGCCGAGGTCGTCGGTTCGGGCCGGCCGAAGGACGTGCCGCCGGCGTTCGCCGCGGCGATGAGCGACGACCTCAACACCTCGGCCGCGCTTGCCGTCGTGCACGACACGATCCGCGAGGGGAACACGGCGCTCGCGGCCGGCGACGAGCCGAGCATCCGGGGTGCGCTGACCGCGGTTCGCGCAATGCTCGGCGTGCTCGGGCTCGACCCGCTCGACGAAATCTGGACCGGGCGCACCACGCAGAGTGACCTCAAGCCGGTCGTCGACGCGCTGGTCAAGTTGGCGCTCGAGCAGCGGGCGCAGGCCCGGTCACGGAAGGACTGGTCGGCTGCCGACTCGGTCCGCGATCAGCTCAAGAACGCGGGAATTCAGGTGGAGGACACTCCGGCCGGGCCGCGATGGACGGTAGGAGAACACTGATGCCAGGAAATTCCCGCAACGTAAGTAAGCGGACCACGTCGAAGAAGGGCGCGGTCGCCGGTTCGGGCGGTAAGAACCGTTCCGGGCTGAAGGGCCGGGGTCGCACCCTGCCGGCCGACGAGCGCCCGTGGCACAAGGGCTACTCGGGCACCGAGCAACTGCCCGAGAAGACCGCCCGTAAGCAGGACAAGGAGCGCCGCGCGGCGGCCGCCGAGGGCCGGGCGCCCAAGATCGGCCAGCCCGGCACCAAGGACACCACCTGGGGTCGCGGCGGCGGCCGGGGCACCTCCGGCTGGGCGGGCGCACCACAGCGGGGCGGCAAGGCAACCGCCCGGGGC
>DASWMR010000694.1:0-2243 GCA_036399635.1 Actinoplanes sp.
TCGCTGGCCTGGCTGGCCGGCAATCTCGCCTCGGGTGGTTCGAGCCTCATCCCGGGCATCGGCTGGATCGCGGGCGGGGTGGCGGACCTCCGGGACGCCGTCGGATCCGCGATCCACGCGGACTGGGTGGGCAGCGGGCTCAGCGCCCTCGGCGTCGTCCCCTATGCGGGTGACGCCGTCGCGATCCCGGGAAAGGCGGTCCGGTTCGTCCTGCGGAACGCCGACCAGACCGGCGAGGTCCTCGCGTTCGTCGCGAAGCTCGGTGATGTCCCGCGCGCTGTCCGGATCGCCACCTCCGAGCAGATTCTGCGCGCCGACTGGTCCGACCTTCGCCGGGCCAACTTCAGCGAGGACGCCCTGTTGCGGCTCGAAACCGGGCCGATCGACCCGCGGCAGGCCGCAGCGGCGGTGCGCCGCGGCGGTCACGTGTCCGGAGTACCGGCCCGTTTCTTCGCCACCGGCAAGGAGGGCGAGGAGTTCCTGGCCGCGACGTTCAAGGCCGGGGCGGATCAACAGCAGGTCTGGTTCTCGACCGGTGACTTCCTCGGCAAGGGACGGCGCGTCGACGTCCTCGGCGCAGACCGCGTGATCCGCGAATCGAAGGTCGGCTACGTGCGGAACAGCAAGCGCATTCGCGATCAGATCGAAAAGGACGCCTACATCATCGGCAAGTACGACCAGGTCGACGGCGCGCACTGGCATTTCTTCGCCAGCGCCCGGTCGAACTCCATCGGCGCCGATCCGGTGATCCTGCAACTGCTGGAGGCGAAGCGCATTCCGTACACCATTCACGTTCCTTCAACCGTAGGCCCGGCGGCGTAAGGTAGCCGGGTGAGTATCGCGTACCGCGACATGTCGGCCGAGCAGGCCAAGGCTCATCTGGCCACCTTTCTCGCCGAGACGCCGGCGAGCCTCGCCGCCCTCCGCAAGAGTGCCGCCGAGCACGGCCAGTACGCTGAACTGCTCGATCTCAGCGTCGCGTCACTGGATCCCCTGTGGCAGTGGGTGACCGATCGGGTCGCGTGGCGGGCCGGCTACCGCCCGCCCGCGTCCTCCGCCGAACCGCCGATGACCATCGACCCGGCACGGGTGGAGCCGGCCGAACTGCTCCCCTTCTGGTTCCACAGCAATCCGGCCCAATGGGCCACATTCTCCTTCGACACCCTGTGGCTGACCGATCGACTGGGACGCTATCTGGGCGAGGTTCTCGTCGCGCACGCACCGCGTGCGAAATGGAAAGTCGGTCGCTCCGCGAAACGCAATTACATTTACCAGAATCACCCGGTGATATCCGGCGTCGGCGGCGACGAGATCGAACCAATCGAGACGGCCGGCGGCCTGATCCACAAACACCTGATGAACCGGGCCGGGCCGACGCCTCGGCAGCGGATGGCGGAGTGGCTGGCGCGCTGACCAGCGCGCTGACTCAGTCAGGCAGCCGATCGAGGCGGGCCGCCGGACCGGTCACTGAGCAGACTCGAGTGGGCGCAGCTTCGGACCGGCCGCGCCGACCAGTTGTGCGAGCTTCGTCGCGTACCAGGCCTGCCTGCTCTGGTCGGTGGCGTCTCGGGCAATGATTTCGTCGACGTTCGACCGGGTCACCGTCAGGCCCTCGATCGTCAGCCAGCCCTCGGGCAGCTCGGTCCCCTTGCTGACCGACTCGGCCTGCAGCTGGCCGGACACCGCGCCCTTGAGATAGTGCTCCGGGTCGACCAGCACGAGAGTGCCGTTCCGCACCGCGGACAACGCACCGGGTTCCACATCGAACGACGCGGCCAGCCAACTGGCGTGCAGCCTCTCTCGGAGCTTGACCAACCGCGCGCCGTTGGCGCCGACGCTGGCGAAGGCGATCGCATCCGGGTTTGCCTTGATCATTGCTGCCCACAGCGAGTCGGCGGCACCGGGCCGGTCGGAGGTGTCGAGCGGGCCGATCACCCGCACCTTGGGCAGCCGCACCCGCAGGCGCTCCCGGAAGCCGAATGCCCGCGCGTCGAGCTGAGGGAGGCCGTTGCGCGGACTACCCACGATGATCTTGCCGGCGGCGGTCGGACCGAGCCGGTCCGCCACCGCGTCGGCCAGCTGCCCGCCGAGACCCTCGTTGTCGTTGCCGATGTACAGCTTGATCGGCGAACCCGGCGGCGGCGGCGAATCGACGGCGACGAGGCCGGCACCCTTCTGCGCGGCCTGAGCGATCGCGTCGTCGTTCGTCTCGCCCAGCAGCATGGTCAGGCTGATGCTCCTGG
>DASWMR010000695.1:0-17181 GCA_036399635.1 Actinoplanes sp.
GCGGCACGTTCGGTGCGGACGGCCCGAACTTCGTACCCAGCTCGTTCTGGGTGTCGATGGTCTGCTTCATGCTCGGATCGGTCACGGTGGCGGCGATCGCCGTGCGCACGTCGAGGTTGGGCGGCAGGCCGCGGTCGGTGCCGAGGATCTTGCCGGCTTCCGGGTCGTTCGCGAGGAAGTTGATGACGTCGACCGCGACGTCCTTGTTCTTGCCGCCGCGGAACGCCGACAGGTACATCGAAGCGCGGGCCCACTGCGCGCTCGGGTCACCCGGGTACGCGACGACGCCGAGCTCGCTCTTGGTGTTCTTCTTCAGCTCGGGCATCTGGTTGACCCAGACCCAGGAGGTGTCGGCCTTGCCGGTCACCACCAGCTGCTTGCTGATGTCGGTCGCGTTGCCCTCGTGGATGACGTCCGGCGTCGGGGTGGCACCGGCGGCCCGGGCGTCCTTCCACAGCTGGAACCACTTGGTGATGGCGGCTTCGTCGAAGCCCAGCTGGTTGTCCTTGTACAGGTCCTGGCCGTTCTGCCGCAGCCAGACCCAGAGTGCCTGGTAGAGCGCGCTCGGGTCCTGGGTGCCGGGCACCTTGGCGACCTTGCTGACGTTCGTCGCCCAGGTGATGAAGGCTTCCCAGCTCATCCCGGTGGTAGGCGCGGGCAGGTTGTGCTTGTCGAGCAGCGTCTTGTCGTACACCAGGCCCTGGGTGTTCTCCCCCATCGCGACGCCGGCCAGTTTGCCGTCGACCTCGCCGTACTTGCGCAGGCTCTCCGGGAACTTGCTGACGTCGAGCTTGCCGTTCTGGGTGTACGGGGTGAGGTCGAGGGTGACACCGCGGCCGGCGTACTCGGAGATGTAGTTGTCGTCGATCTGGAAGACGTCCGGCGCGTTGCCGCCGGCGGTGAGCGTGGCGAGCTTGTCGAAGTAGCCCTGGTTGGCCTGCCAGGTCGGCTTGAAGGTCACGTTCGGGTGCCGCTTGGTGTAGAGCGCGAGCGCCTGCTCGGTGAGTTCGCCGCGTTTGTCGGCACCCCACCAGAAGATCGACAGCTCGGTCTTCTTGTTCGGGTCGGTTGCCGCGCCGTCGTCGGAGCCGCAGGCCGCGGCGCCGAGCATCAGCGGCACCGCCAGCACCGCAGCCATGATCCGGCGGCGGGTCGGGCGGCTTGGCGGGGTAAGTTGATCGGGCGTGACGCCCCTGGTGATGGGCAGCATGGTGCTTCTCCTCGTCGGGGAGGCGACCGTCGACGGGGGCGGCGCGTCGCCCGGGTCCGCACGGCTATGCGGATCCGGGCCCCGGCCCTGTCGAGTCGCGAATGACCAGTTCGGTCTGTAGATGTACATGTGCGGTGTTGCGGCGGTCGTCGCCATGTGCAAGCAGCATGTCGACGGCCGCCCGACCCGCGGCAGCGGTAGGTGTCGCCACCGTGGTCAGCTTGGGGCGGGTGAGCCGGCTGAGCATGATGTCGTCGATCCCGACCACGCTCACGTCCTCCGGCACCCGGGCACCCGCGGCGAACAGCCCCTCGATCAGGCCGATCGCCATCAGGTCGTTGTAGGCGAGCGCGGCGGTGGCGCCGGCCCGTAGGACTTCCTCGGCGACGGTGATGCCGCCGAACTCGGTGGGTTGGTTGGGCCCGAGCACGACCAGCCGGGCCCGGGCGGACCGGGCCGTGGCGGTGGCGGACCGCCGGATCTCCCGGCTGGTCCACGAGCCCCGTGGCCCGCTGAGCAGGGCGATGGTGCGGTGACCGAGGCCGGCCAGGTGCTCGACCGCGAGCCGGGCACCCTGGGCGACGTCCATCACCACGGCGGGGATCCCGGTGATCTGCCGGTTGACGATGGCCAGCGGCACCTCCCGGCTGAGCTGCTCGATCAGCGTGTTGCTCATCCGCGGGCTGACCAGCAGCACCCCGTCGACCTGCTTGGCCAGGGCCCGCACCACCTCTTCCTCCATCGCCACGTCCTCGTTGGTGTCGGCGACGAAGATGTGGTGGTCGTGCTTGCGGGCCTGACTCTCGGCCGCCTTGATCAGTGGCGGGAAGAACGGGTTGGCGATGTCGGCCACGATCAGGCCGATGTTGAAGGTCCGGCCGGTGATCAGCGCGCGGGCGGCCCGGTTGGGCCGGTAGCCCAGCTGCTCCGCGGAGGCCAGCACGCGACTGCGGGTATCCGCGTTGACCAGGTGCGGCGCCGAGAACGTCCGGGACACCGTGGAGATGTGCACGCCGGATGCACGAGCGACGTCGCGGATGGTGACCGACACGCTTCCGGCTCCCTGATAACGAGTCTGCGGACCTAGGTCCTGTGGCAGTTGTCACGGACGTTCCCAATTAATGCAAGCGCTTGCACCCCTGTCAATGTGTTTGTGTTGCAGCAAGATTGCGGAAGACGCCACGACAGGCGTCAATATCCGGGCAAAGGTACACCAAGCACGCGGCTCGTTTGACGCCCAGGGACCAGCCTGACTAACTTTCCTGCAAACCTTTGTTGTCGTCCGGCCGGGAGGATCCATGTCACAGAGCAAACGTCGTCGGTACGCGGTAGTGGGTGCCGGCTCCCGCGCCGAGATGTTCATCAAGGCCATCACCAACAACCACGCCGACATCGCCGAGTTCGTCGCGCTCGCCGACGTCAACCAGGTCCGGATGGACGTGCACAACGGCCGGCTCAAGGCCGCCGGGCACGACCCGGTGCCGACCTACCGCGCCGACGACCTGGCCGGCCTGATCGCCAAGGAACGGGTCGACGAGGTGATCGTGACGAGCGTGGACAGCACCCACGCCGCGCACATCGTCACCGCCCTCGATGCCGGCTGCGACGTGATCACCGAGAAGCCGATGACCGTCGACGCCGCGAGCGCCCGCGCCATCCTGGACGCGATCGAGCGCACCGGCCGTCGGGTCTCGGTCGCCTTCAACTACCGGTTCAACCCGGTGCACGAGGCGGTCCGCACCCTGCTGGCCAGCGGCGAGATCGGCGAGATCGGCTCGGTGCACTTCGAGTGGCTGCTCGACGTGCGGCACGGCGCCGACTACTTCCGCCGCTGGCACCGCGACAAGGCGCAGTCCGGCGGTCTGCTGGTGCACAAGTCGGGCCACCACTTCGACCTGGTCAACTGGTGGCTCGGGGCGGCGCCGGTGGACGTGTTCGCCTCCGGGCGGCTGTTCTTCTACGGCGAGAACGGGCGCCGGCACGGATATGCCCGCGACTACGATCGGGCGTACGGCAGCGAAGCGGCCAAGGGTGACCCGTTCGCCGTCGACATGACCGGGAACCCCCAGCTCAAGGCGATGTATCTGGATGCCGAGGGCGAGGACGGCTACATCCGCGACGTCAACGTGTTCGGCCCCGGCATCAGCATCGAGGACGACATGGCGGTGCTGGTCAAGTACAACACCGGCGCGACCATGACATACCACCTCACCGCGTACGCACCCTGGGAGGGCTACCGGGTGATGTTCAACGGCAGCCGCGGCCGGCTCGAGCTCGAGATCGTGGAGAGCGACCAGGTCAACCCGGCCAACGCCGGCGCGATCAAGGGCGCCGCGCTGCACGGCGTCGAAGCGGCCCCGGAGCCGGGCAGCGTCTCGCTGAAGCTGCGCAAGCTGTGGGCCCCGCCGGTCGAGGTCGAGCTGCCGGCGTACGAGCGGCACGGGCACGGAGGTGCGGACAAGCGGATGACCGCCGTACTGTTCGGTGCCGACGTCGACCCGCTGAACCGCTCCGCCACCGGCCGGGACGGAGCGTTCGCCCTACTCACCGGGCTCGCCGCCAACCAGTCGCTGCAGACTGGGGAAAAGGTGCGGGTCGCCGACCTGCTCGACCTTCCGGCCTGACGAAAGAGGTGACCGTGCCCGACCCCATGTTCGCCGTCGACCCGCGCCAGGCCGACATCGCCCGCGAGTTGTACGCCACCGTGCGTGAGCTGCCGCTGATCTCCCCGCACGGCCACGTCGACCCCGGTCTGCTGGCCGACGACGAGCCGTTCCCGGACCCGGCCCGGCTGCTGATCGTCCCCGACCACTACGTCACCCGGATGCTGCTCAGCCAGGGCATTCCGCCGGCCCGGCTGGGCGTGCCCCGGCGCGACGACGAGCCGGTCGAGACCGACGGCCGGGCGATCTGGCGGCTGCTCGCCGACAACTGGCACCTGTTCCGCGGCACCCCGTCCCGGCTCTGGCTGGAGCGCACCTTCAGCACCGTGTTCGGCGTCGAGACCCCGCTGCGGCCGGACACCGCAGACGAGGTGTACGACGCGATCGCGGCCCGGCTGGCGGAGCCGGCGTTCCGGCCGCGCGCGCTGTTCGAGCGGTTCGGCATCGAGGTGCTGGCCACCACCGAGTCGCCCACCGACGACCTCAGCCGGCACGCCAAGCTGGCCGCGGACGGCTGGGGCGGCCCGGGCGGCCGGGTGATCAGCACGTTCCGGCCGGACGACGTGGTCGACATGGATCGGGCGGACTGGGCCGAGGGGGTCGCCAAGATCGGCGAGCTGTCCGGCGAGGACACCGGCACGTACGCCGGCTATCTCGCCGCGCTGCGCTCGCGCCGGGAGGCGTTCATCGCGGCCGGCACCACCTCGTCGGACCACGGGCACCCGACCGCCCGGACCCTGGCGCTGTCGCCGGCGGAGGCGTCCGCGCTGTTCGCCAAGGGCCTGCGCGGCCAGGCCACGCCGGACGACGCGGAGGCGTTCCGGGCGCACATGCTGCTCGAGTTCGCCCGGATGTCGATCGACGACGGTCTGGTCATGCAGTTGCACCCGGGCTCGGTGCGCGACCACAACAAGATCCTGTACGCCGGGCACGGCAAGGATGTGGGCGGCGACATCCCGCAGGCCACCGACTACGTGCATGCGCTTGCGCCGCTGCTCGACGCGTACGGGATGGATCCTCGCCTGAGGGTTGTCCTCTACACCCTGGACGAGACCGCGTTCAGCCGGGAACTCGCCCCGCTGGCCGGCGGCTACCCGGCGCTCTACCTGGGCGCGCCGTGGTGGTTCCTGGACACGCCGGACGCCATGCGCCGGTTCCGTGAGGCGGTCACCGACGCGGCCGGCTTCTACAACACCGCCGGGTTCGTCGACGACACCCGCGCGTTCTGCTCGATCCCGGTGCGCCACGACGTCGCCCGCCGGTCCGACGCCGCCTACCTCGCCTCGCTGGTGGCGCAGGACCGGCTCCCGCTCGACGAGGCGACCGAGACCATGGCCGACCTCGCCTATCACCTACCCAAGAAGATCTACCGGTTGGACGGAGTCAAGGCATGACCACGACGATCACTGGGGTCACCGTGCACGACGTGCGGTTCCCGACCGCAGCGGCCGGCGACGGCTCCGACTCGATCAACAAGGGCGACTACTCGGCGACGTACGTCGAGCTGGCCACCGACGGCGCCCACACCGGCACCGGTTTCACCTTCACCAACGGCCGCGGCAACGAGATCACCTGTGCCGCCGTACGCGCTCTGGCCCACCACGTCGAGGGCAAGACGGTCGAGGAGCTGGCCGCCGAACCGCTCACCTTCCTCCGCTCGGTCACCGCCGACGTGCAGCTGCGCTGGCTCGGCCCGGAGAAGGGCGCCCTGCAGATGGCGACCGGCGCGCTGGTCAACGCGGTCTGGGACCTGCGCGCCAAGCTGGCCGCCAAGCCGCTGTGGCAGTTCCTGGCCGAGATGCCCACCGCCGACCTGGTCGCCATCGTGGACTTCCGGCACATCAACGACGCGCTCACCCCTGAGGACGCGACGGCGATTCTGGACAAGGGCCGGATCGGCCTCGATGACCGGCTCGCCCAGCTGCGCAGCGACGGCTTCCCGTCGTACACCACCAGCGTCGGCTGGCTCGGCTACCCGGACGACAAGGTGCGGGCGCTGACCCGGACCGCGTACGCCGAGGGCTGGCGGGCGATGAAGATGAAGGTCGGCGGACCGATCTCCGACGACGTCCGGCGGGCCCGGATCATCCGCGACGAGATCGGCCCGGACGCGCTGCTGATGATGGACGCCAACCAGATCTGGAGCGTCGACGAGGCGATCAGCAACATGGCCCAGCTGGCCGAGTTCGACCCGTACTGGATCGAGGAGCCCACCCACCCGGACGACATCCTCGGCCACGCCCGCATCCAGAAGGCGGTCGCCCCGGTGCGGGTCGCCACCGGCGAGGTCGCCGCCAACCGGGTGATCTTCAAGCAGCTGCTGCAGGCCGAGGCGATCCGGGTCATGCAGATCGACTCCTGCCGGGTGGCCGGCGTTCCCGAGGTCCTCGCCGAGCTGCTGCTCGCCGCGAAGTTCGGCGTGCCGGTCTGCCCGCACTCCGGCGGCGTCGGCCTCTGCGAGCTCGTCCAGCATCTGGCGATCTTCGACTACCTGCGGGTCGGCACCTCGCTCGACGGCCGCATGGTCGAATACGTCGACCACCTGCACGAGCACTTCGAGGACCCGGTACGCACCCAGGGCGGTCGCTACCTGGTGCCGGAGCAGCCCGGCTACAGCTCCGACATCAAACCGGCGTCGATCGCCGAGTTCCGCTTCCCGGACGGGCCGGCCTGGCAGTGAGCGATCTCCTCAACCTGGCCGCGCTGGACCGGATGCCCTCGGCCACCCGGCCGCGGATCACCCCCGGCGCCGCCGCTCCCGGCATCGTGCATCTCGGGCTGGGCGCGTTCCACCGCGCCCACCAGGCCGTCTTCACCGAGGACGCGATGGCCGAAGCCGGCGGCGAATGGGGCATCGTCGGCGTCGCGCCCCGCTCCCCCGACGTGGTCGCCGCCCTGGAGGCCCAGGACCGGCTCTACAGCGTCACCACACTCGCGCCGGGCGGGCGCACCACGCGAGTGCTCGGTGTGCACACCGGCACCCGGGTGGCGGCCGACGATCCGGACGCCGTGGTCACGCTGCTCGCCGACCCGCGGATCCGGATCGTCACGCTCACCGTGACCGAGAAGGCCTACCTGCTCGACCCGGCCACCGGCCGGCTGCTGATCGACGACGAGCTGCGGGCCGACCTGGAGACCGACCGGGCCCCACGCACCGTACCCGGCCTGCTGATCCGCGGGCTGGCCGCTCGGCGCCGCGCCGATGCCGGCCCGATCACGCTGCTGAGCTGCGACAACCTGCCGTCCAACGGGGACCGCCTGCGCGGGCTGATCGAGCACGTCGCGGCGGCGACCGCGGTGTCCGACTGGGTGCACGACAACGTCACCTTCCCGTGCAGCATGGTCGACCGGATCGTCCCGGCCAGCACGCCGGAGACCCTGGCCGTGGCCGCCGCGGCGATCGGCGCGCGCGACCTGGCCGCGGTCTGCGGCGAGCCCTACTCGCAGTGGGTCATCGAGGACGACTTCGCCGCCGGGCGGCCCGCCTGGGACAGTGCCGGCGCGGTGTTCACCGACGACGCCCAACCGTGGGAACGGCTGAAACTGCGCTCCCTCAACGGGGTGCACTCGGCGATCGCCTACCTCGGTGCGCTGGCCGGCTACGAGACCATCGCCGAGGCGGTGACGCTGCCCGGGCTGCTGCCGGTGCTGCGCCGGTTCATCGCCGACGACATCGCGCCCGGGCTCACCCCGCCGGACGGGGTCAGCGTCATCGAGTACGGCGACGCCGTGCTGGAGCGGTTCGCGAACCCGGCGCTCGGGCACCGGACCATCCAGGTCGCGATGGACGGCTCGCAGAAACTGCCGCAGCGGGTGCTGCACACGATCGCCGACCGGCGGGCGGCCGGCGCCATCCCGCGGTGGGCCATCCTGGTCGTCGCGGCCTGGATGCGTTTCGTGCAGGGCACCGCCGACGACGGCCGCTCGCTTGCGCTCAACGATCCGCTCGCCGAGCGGATCCGGGCCCGACTTGCCGCCGCACCGTCCACACCGGATGGTGTGGTGGACGCACTACTCGGACTGGACACCGTCTTCTCCCCGGAGTTGGCCGCCGACCCCGAGGTGCGAGCCCTGCTCATCGACTGGCTGACCGCCCTGGAAAAGCACGGCGTAGTCGCAACCTTGGGAGGTTTTTCATGACCGGCGGTGCTGCACCGACGATCGCGCTCATCGGGGCCAACGGACACGGGCGGTCGCATCGGCTGCGGATCGGGCAGCTGGCGGCGGAGGGCCGGGTACGCCCGGTTGGCCTGGCCGACGTCCGGCCGCTCGAGGCGGACCCGCCGGTGCCCGACGGGGTGGGCGTCTTCACCGACCACCGGGAGCTGCTGGCCACCACCAAGCCCGACGTGGTGATCATTTGCACGCCCCCGCACACCCACCTGCCGATCGCGCTCGACGCCTTGGCGGCCGGCGCCGACCTGCTGCTGGAGAAGCCGCCGGTGGCCTCCCTGGCCGAGCACCGGACTCTGGTATCCGCGGTGGCCGACGCCGGCCGCGCCTGCCAGGTCGGCTTCCAAGCGCTCGGCTCGACGGCCTGGGCCCAGTTCCGCGACGCGCTGCCCGGCCTCGGCCCACTGACCGGGATCACCGCGGCGGCGTCCTGGAAGCGCGACGACCCCTACTACGCCCGGGCCCCGTGGGCCGGCCGGCGCATCGTGGAGGGCCGGCCGGTGATCGACGGGTCGCTCGTCAACCCGCTCGCGCACGCGGTCATGCAGGCCCTGGCGAGCGCCGCGACGGTCGGCGCCGGCCGCCCGCGGACGTTGGTCGTGGAGCGCTACCGCACCCGGCCGATCGAGGTCGACGACACGGCCTTCGCCCGGGTCATCTTCGACGGCGGCCTGCAGCTGGTGGTGGCCGTGACCCTGGCCGGCGAGGACTTCATCGCCGGCGAGATCGAGGCGACCGGCACGGGCAGCCGGGCGCTGCTCGAATACACGACCGACCGGCTCGCGCTGCCCGGCAGCACCGAGCTGGCCGATGTGCCGGGCCGCACCGACCTGCTGGCCAACCTGCTGGATCACCGTGCCGACGGCACGCCGCTGCTGGTGCCGCTGACCGCGACGGCCGACTTCACGACCGTGCTGGAGGCGTTGACCGCCACCGACATGCCGGCGCCGCACCTGCTCGAGGGCGACCCGGTGGTGATCGACGGTACGCACCGCAGCATCGCCGGAGTGAACGAGGTGATCCGCCAGGTGACGGCCAAGATGGCACTGCCGTCCGAACTGGGCGTGCCGTGGGCGGTCCCGCCAGTCACCCGCGACCTCGCGGCTGGCTGATCCGCGTCCGATCTTGATCGCGCCGCGCACCATGGCCAAGGTTGCGCGGCGCGCTGATCCGCATCCAGTCCAGAGCGCACCGCCCAGCCCGCTGAGGCGAGTTTCAGCTTGACAGTCAACACGACATCAACATGTCGCGCCGATGTGCGGCGTCAATATTGATTCAGTCAAGGTGTCAATATTGATTCAGTCAACTGGTGGGGCACCGGCTTGGTGCGCCCTCTCGAAGGCCGTCTTCAACGGGACTTGATAATCGGCCGGGCGCAGACGCGCGACGCGACGGCGGTACTCGGCGGCCTGCCCCGGCCAGTTCGTCACGATCCGGCCGGCCGCGGTGCGATACCAACTTTGGCAGCCGGTCCAGACGCTGGTGGCGAGCCGCCGTTGCATCTCCTCGTCGAAGCGGGTCGCGACCTCTGGGCGTACCTCCAACGGCCCCTCGCCCGCCGCCACGCGCCGCACCGCCTGGACCAGATAGCGGGCCTGCGCCTCGTGGAAGTAGAGCACCGAGGTGTTGCCCGAGTTGGTGTTCGGGCCGTAGATCAGGAACAGGTTGGGGAATCCCGGCACGGCCATCCCGAGGTACGCGCGTGCGCCGTCGCGCCACTGCTCGGCGAGCACCTGCCCGGACCGGCCGGTGACCCGCATCGGCACCAGGAACTCGGTGGCCGCGAAGCCGGTCGCGTAGACCAGCACGTCGCACTCGTGCAGCCGCCCGTCCGCGGTCCGCACGCCACCCGGCTCCACCGCGACGATCTTCTCGGTGACCAGGTCGACGTCCGGCCGGCCCAGGGTGGGCAGCCAGTCGCTGGTGAACAGCACCCGCTTGCAGCCCATCGGCTCGTCCGGTGTGGTCTTCGCGCGCAACTGCGGGTCGCGCGCCTGCCAACGCCGCTGCAGCCCGGAGACGCCGCGCAGGAACGCCTGGGCACCGCGGTTGCCGGTGATGGCGAGCCCGGTGAACACGCTCATCGCCCAGACCCCGGCGCGGGGCAGGCGCATCAGCGCCGGCATCCGGTGGTACGCGGCGCGGCGCACCGCGCCGTAGCGACGGTCCGGTTTGGGCAGTGTCCAGGCTGCGGTGCGCTGGAACACGGTGACTCGCCCGGCGCGGTCGGCGATCGCCGGGACGAGCTGGATGGCGCTCGCGCCGGTGCCGACCACGGCGATCCGGCGCCCGTCGATCGGCACCTGCGGGTCCCACCGCGCGGTGTGCAGCGCCGACCCGCGGAACAACTCGGCGCCGGGCAGCACCGGCATCGACGGGCGGGTCAGCTGGCCGACCGCGGGCACCAGCACGTCGGCCAGCACCTCGCCGCCGCCTGCGGTCCGCAGCCGCCAGCAGCCCGCCGCCTCGTCCCAGGCGGCCTCGGCGACCTCGGTGTTCAGCCGCACCAGCGGGGTGACGCCCAACCGGTCGGCGGTGCGCCGCAGGTAGTCGAGGATCTCCCGGTGCGGTGGGAACCGCCGCGACCACGACGGGTTCGGGGCGAACGAGTACGAGTACAGCGGCGCGGGGACGTCGCAGGCGCAGCCCGGGTACCGGTTGTCGCGCCACACCCCGCCGATCTCGCCGGCCCGCTCCAGCAGCACCACGTCGCGGTGCCCGGCGGCGATCAGCGCGACCGCCGCGGCGATCCCCCCGAAGCCCGCCCCGATGATCACTACCCGAGGGTTCAAGTCCGCCTCTCTCCGCGGTTCACCGCCGCCGATCGCCTTCGGCGCGGGAGTACGGCGAACGTAGCAGCCTGTTGACACCGTGCCAATAGCCTCGGCGGCGGCCGGTCAGGCGGTGTGCAGCAGGAGCCGCGCGCACGCCCGCGGGTCGTCGGCGAACGGCAGGTGCCCGCACCCGGGCAACCGGACGTGCCGGGCGGCGGGCAGCAGTGCCCGGGCGCGCGCCCCCTGCCGGAAGGGCAACACCAGGTCCCTGGTTCCCCACGCGATCGTCACCGGAATCTGCCGAAGAGCGCCGTCCCCGCCGTCCCGTGGAAAGCGCCATCCGCCGATCGACCGGCGGGCGGCGGCGAACCCGGGCGCGCTGACCATCGCGCGGGCGTCGGCCACGCACTCCTCCGGCACCAGCGCACCCGGCCGCCCGCAGAACAGTCCACAGAGGGCGATCCGCCCGGCCCGGGTGCCCAGCAGCCGCGGCAGCGCCGGCCCGAGCACCGACCCGCCGACCCGCGCCGCGCCGACCGCCCCCCGGCACCACCGGGCGCCGACCGGACCGAAGAAGCCGACCGGCGCGAAGGCGGTCACCGAGCGGGCGATCCCCCGCCGGCCGAGTTCGAGCGCGATCCCGCCGCCGAGCGAGCTACCGCCGACGGCCGACCGCTGGACCCCGATCTCGTCGAGGAAAGCCGCCACCCGCCCGGCCAGATGCGGCACCGACCCGTCGCCGCCGTCCGGCGGGGTGGCCCCGAAGCCGGGCAGATCCACGGCGATCACGTCGTGCCGCTCGGCCAGCGCGTCGAGTACCGGCTGCCACACCTGCCAGCGACTACCCAGTCCGTGCACGAGGACGAGCGGGCTGCCGCCACCAGTTCGACGATGATGCATCGGTCCCCTTATTGACAGCCCGTCAACAACGGTGCCACCGTACGCCATGGCGCAAGACTTCGACGTCGTGATCATCGGGTCCGGATTCGGCGGCAGCGTGAGCGCACTTCGCCTGGCCGAGAAGGGCTACCGGGTCGCCGTGCTCGAGGCCGGTCGACGGTTCGCCGACGACGAGCTCCCGCAGACCTCCTGGCGGCTGCGGCGCTATCTGTACGCCCCCGCGCTGCGCTGCTTCGGCATCCTGCGCCTGACCCTGCTCGACGACGTGCTGGTGTTGTCCGGTGCGGGCGTCGGCGGCGGTTCCCTCGGCTACGCGAACACGCTGTACGAACCGCCGGACGTCTTCTACGCCGATCCGCGCTGGGCCACGATCGCCGACTGGAAGTCCGAGCTGGCCCGACCGTACGACCAGGCGAAGCGGATGCTCGGTGTGACCACCAACCCGGCGGAGACCAAGGCCGACCAGGCACTGCGCGCGGTCGCCGAGGACATGGGCGTCGGACACACCTATCGGCGGGTACCGGTGGGGATCTTCTTCGGCACGCGCCCCGGGGCGGCCGCCGACCCGTACTTCGGCGGCGCCGGCCCGGAGCGACGCTCCTGCACCCTCTGCGGGTCGTGCATGACCGGCTGCCGGGTGGGCGCGAAGAACACCCTGGAGAAGAACTACCTCCATCTGGCCGAGCAGGCGGGCGCGACCATCTTCCCGATGACCACGGTTTCCGACGTACGCCCGAGGCCGTTGAATGGAGCAGAGCCTGCCGGCGGTTTCTCCGTACGCACCGGCCGCACCGGCGGATTCCGGCGCCGCACGTTCACCGCGGGGCAGGTCATCTTCTCGGCCGGGGCGCTCGGCACCCAACGGCTGCTGCACCGGCTGCGCGACACCGGTCGGCTGCCGGCCGTCTCGCCGCGGCTGGGCGAGCTCAGCCGCACCAACTCGGAGTCCATCGTGGGCGCCCGCACCGCCGGTCGGGACACCGACTACAGCCGCGGCGTGGCGGTCGGCTCCTCGATCTTCCCCGACCCGGACACGCACATCGAGCCGGTCCGGTACGGGCGCGGCAGCAACCTGCTTGGGCTGATCTCCACGGTCCTGGTCGACGACACCGGCGGCCGCTCCCGGCTGGTGGCGGGCCTGAAGGAGCTGATCCGCGACCGCCGCCACCTGCGCCTACTGGCCTGGCCCCGGCACTGGTCCGAACAGACCGTGGTGCTGCTGGGCATGCAGTCGGTGGACAACTCGATCACCGTACGCGTCCAGCGTGGCCTGTTCGGCTCCCGGCTGCGCAGTCGGCAGGGCGAAGGCGCCCCGAACCCGGTGTTCCTGCCGGCCGCGCACGAGGTGGCCCGCCGCACCGCGGAGAAGATCGGCGGAGTGCCACTGGGCGCCCTCCCCGAGCTGACCGGCCGCCCGGTGACCGGCCACTTCACCGGCGGCTGCGCGATCAGCCCGGACCGGGCCGGCGGCGTCATCGACCCCTACCACCGGCTGCACGGCTACCCCGGCCTGCACGTGATCGACGGCTCGGCGGTGGCCGCGAACCTGGGGGTGAACCCGTCGCTGACCATCACCGCGATGGCCGAGCGAGCCATCGCGATGTGGCCGAACGCCGGCGAGCCGGACCCCCGGCCCGCACCGGGCGACCCCTACCGTCGGGTGGCCCCGGTGCCACCGCACCACCCCGCGGTGCCCCCCGGCGCCGTCGGCGAGCTCCGCCTGCTCTGAGCTGCCGCGAGGCACGCTTGCGGGGAACCGAAGCGTGCCTCGTCGTCGACAGGTCTACGAGTCGCCGGCCGGGCCGGCGATGGAGACGCCCGTCTTCACCGGCACGCCGGGGTTGGGGGTGCCGTCGGAGTTCCACCCGATCTTCTGGGCCCGCGTGGTGCGCTCGGTGCCGCAGCCCTGGCTGGCAGACGCGTTCGCGTGGTAGACGATCCACGTCTCGGTGCCGTCGGGCGACCTGGCGAAGGACGCGTGGCCCGGGCCGTAGACACCGTTGGCGTCACTGCGCTGGAAGATGGGTGTGGACCGCTTCGTCCAGGAGCTGGCCGACGCCGGGTTACCGCCGGTCCAGGTCAGCGTGCCCAGCTTGTAGTCGGGCCCGTTGCAACTGCTGGCCGAGTACGTCAGGTACGTACTGCCGGCGTTGTAGACCGCGTACGCGCCCTCATTGACCGCCCCTCCCTGCCGCTCCCACGCCAAGGTCGGCGTCGAGATCCGCACACCGTTACCGCTCACCGTGTAGGGCGAGGACATCGGGGCGATGAACAGGCTCTGCTCCCCGCCGCGGAAGGCCGAGTAGACGAAGTGGTCGGGGTAGCCGTTGAACCGCACCACACTGCCGTCGATCGCCCACCCGCCGTTGGGCTCCAGGCCCAGAATGCCCTTGTACGTGTACGCCCCCAGCGGGTCTGTGCCGGCGCTCTCGAGCACGCCGGTCTGACGCGCTCCCTGGCCCGGGGTGGGTTCCGCAGAGAAGTAGATGTACCACCGGTTGTTGATCCACTGGAGGTCCGGCGCCCACATCTGGCAGCAGCCGGGCCCCGCGGCGAGGGTGAACAGCGTGCGCTCCGCCGCGGTCTTCAGGCCCGCCAGCGTCGACGACTGACGGATGACGATGTTCGAACTCCACGTCGTGGCGAGGTAGTACCAGTTGCCGTTGGAGTAAACGATCGACGGGTCCGCGCTGTTGGGCGCCCCGACGAGCGGGTTGGTGAACGACGGTCCGGCGGCCGCCTGCGCGTGGGTGGCGACGACGGTGCTCACGGCCGACACGAGCAGGACCGCACTCGCCGTGGTGAGGAGCTTGCGTGCCCTGGACCATCTTTGTTTCACGACCATCAGGTTCCTTCCTGGAACTGCACCCAGCGAGGACATAGACGCCAGTCACTCTGTGCGCAGATTGTGAAGGTTAACAACGGTGCCGTCAAGGTTTCGGCATCATGACGGTGCCGTTGCCGGGCGCGCGGAAGACGCGTACTCCTGCGGCCCAGCGCGCCGCCGGTGTTATCGCTAACAGCCGCACCATCGCGAGCCGCGGTTGCTGGACACGCCGGGCCGGTTTGCGGCAGGCTCTCCGTCATGCGGTCTCGGACGACCGGCATGTGGTGGGGAACCGCGATCGAGGCGCCCGATCCCGGCGCGCTGGCCAGGTTCTATGCCGAGCTCCTCGGCTGGAGGATCGGCCACGACGAGCCCGGCACCACCATCCTCACCGCCCCCGAGGGGCCGATCTACGTGGTGTTCCAGCAGGCGGCCGACTACCAGCCTCCGGTCTGGCCACCGGTCGACGGCGAACAGCGGCCCATGATGCACTTCGACTTCCAGGTCGGCGACCTGGACTCGGCGGTCGCGGAGGCACTGGCCCTAGGCGCCACTCTGGCCACCGCGCAACCCCAGCCGAACGTCCGCGTCCTGCAGGACCCCGCCGGTCGCCCGTTCTGCCTGTGCCGAGACGACGGCTGAGACCGGCGTACCTGAATTACGGCGGTATCGGGGCAGTGGTCACTCAGACACAATCTCGACGTACCCGTCGCTGCCGTGCACCCGGATCCGCTGACCGTCACGGATCAGCCGGGTGGCGTCCAGCACGCTGACGACAGCCGGCAGGCCGTACTCCCGAGCGATCACCGCGCCGTGTGTCATCAATCCGCCGACCTCGGTCACCAGGCCCGCGATGGCCACGAACAGCGGGGTCCAGCTCGGGTCCGTGTGGGCCGTGACGAGGATGTCGCCCGGTGCCAGATCAGCCTGGGCCATGTCCAGGATGACCCGGGCGCGTCCTTCCACGGTCCCGGCGGAGACCGGGAGGCCGATCAGGGCGCCGGCCGGCACGTCGTCGCGGCGGTACGCCCCGGTGATGACCTCACCGTCCGAGGTCAGCACCCGCGGCGCGGTGAGCGCCTGGTAGGACCGGAACGCGTCCTTGCGCTGCTGAATCAGCTCGAGGTCCACCCGGTTCGCGCGCACGACGTCGTGCAGCTCGGCGAACGTGAGGTAGAAGACGTCCTCCTTGGCGGGGAGCACGCCGGCCCGCACGAGACGCTCGGCCTCATCCAGTAGGGCCTGCTTGTAGACGAAGTAGCGGCTGACGATGCCGTACTTCGGGTATTCCCGGTAGCCGATGAAGGTCCGGACCCGGTCGATCATCCGCCTGGTCTCGTCGGCCTTGCGCTGCCCGTCCGGCAGCGCCCGCAGGCGCTCGAGCACCTCCAGCGCCTTGCGCTCGGCCTGCTGCCGGCCCTGCTCGAAGCGCCGCTGGGCGGCGCCCGGCTCGAAGTTGCGGACGTTGTCGAGGATCACCGGTACGAGCGTGGCCGGGCGTTCCCGCCACCGCGGCCTGGTGATGTCAATCTCGCCAACGCAGCGCATGCCGTACCGCTCGAGGTAGACCTCGATCGCGTCGCGCGCTTCGGTCCCGCCGGCCACCTTCGGCAGCTCGTCCAGGAAGCCGTCGTCCGCGACGCCCTGCAGGAACGCCACCACCTCCGGATGTGAGCGGATCACGTCCGCGACGTCGAGCAGGGCCAGCCCCATCTCCGATGTGACGTTGTCGGGGGCGGACAGTGTGAGGGTGTCGGCCGCGTTCTTCTCGCCCAGCCAGGCCTGCAGCTGGTCGTTGAGCCACCAGGTGGCTTCCATCCCCGCCATGATCGCCCGCATGCTCAGGGGATCGCTGAGGACCCGCTTGTGCTCCTGGAAGGCCTCGAGCAGGAAGTCGAACAACGCCGGCCCGGACTTCCCCCGGATGTCGCGCCGCAGGGTGGCAATGGACGCCTGCATGCGCTCGATCAGCTCGGTGACGATGGCCGGATCGGTCTCGATCTGCGCGAGCGCGGCGCCGGCCGGCGGCCCCGCGGGCGCGGCATCCGGCAGCGTCGGGACGAAGTCGGGACGGCCGAGGACGGTCTCCAGCGCGTCGGTGGTCAGCGGATCGGACCGGCCGGCCATCTCCAGCAGACCGGCGCGGCCCGCCGGTGTGGCCAGGCGCCGGGTGACGTCGACGAACAGCCGGCCGCCGGCCTCGTGCATCGGCGCCAGGGCGGTCAGCTGCCACATGGAGAACCCGAGGGGCCGCATGGCGTCGGTCATCATCTGCTGATGACCGACGGAGAGGTACACGTGGTTCTCCCCGTCGCCGGCCGCGGGGATCGGGAACAGCGTGGTGATCGGCCGGCTCTGCACGACGGCGAAGTCGTCGTCGACCAGGCACCATTCGATGTCCTGCGGGCGGCCGAAGTGCGCCTCGATCCGCCGCCCGAGCTGCACGAGCCGCACGACCTGCGCATCCGTCAGCGCCGGCTGCTCCTGCCGCTGCGGGTCGATCGGCACCTCCCGCGTCCCGCCGGTCGGCAGCGCGTACACGGCACGCTGTTTGGCGGCGATCGTCCGGACCACGATCCGGTCCTCCCGCACCCGGAAGACGTCGGGGTTGACCAGGCCGGAAACCATGGCCTC
>DASWMR010000696.1:0-5909 GCA_036399635.1 Actinoplanes sp.
GCGGTGCGGCGGTGCGGCGGTGCGGCGGTGCGGCACCCACAGGGGAGGCAAGTCCGCATCGCGGCTGTCGCGCTCGCCGTCGGTCAGACCGCGTCCGATCGGGCGATGTTCTGGAGTGCCGCCAGGTAGCGGCCGGTCACATATCGCTGCACCAGGCCGGTCATCGGGCCGCCGGCCTGGGATAGCAGCGTCGCCGGTCGGCTGAAGGCGCGGATCACGGCGCGGACCTCGCCGGATGGCGCGAGGGTGACCACGAAGGACTCTTCGCCGCGCTCGGGGTGGCCGGCCAACGTGCCGTAGCCGAAGCCCTGACGATCGGACTCCGCGACCGTGTAGACCACCCGGCAGGGCACCGTGAGACGCAGCGGGCCGATGCCGGGTCGCTGCACCACGACCGCTCCGGTGACCGCCGTCGGGACGGACCGGGTGACCGGGATGCCGGCCCTTTCGTGCATGCGCCACGCCAGCAGCCCGGCGGCCGCGCGCTCGAAGACGGCGCGCCCGGTGCCCAGGAAGGCTTCCCGGTGCAGGTGGCCGTACCCGGCCGGCAAGGCACCGTCGCGGGTGGCACCCACCTCGGGATAGGTCAGTGGGGCGTCCGCCAGCTCGGCGACGACGGCGCGCATGTCACGGGGCATGCGCACCACGGTAGCCAGCCCCGGCCGGGGCGGTGCCGCTCAGCGCGTATTGCCCGCCGCCGCGGCGTCGTCGAAGGTCAGGGTCAACGTGCTGGTGAACGCACCCGGCGAGGCGTCCGGAGATCTCCGGACGGCCGGTTCCGGGCCGTCAGCACCCACCCGGAACGGCCGCCCCGTCGATGACGCCCCATCCCTCGTCGGCGTTCCAGGCCCGTACGACGCCTCGCTCTGCCATCCCGCCAGCATGCCTCCCGGGCCGGCTTCGGTAACCTGCGACGATGGCGACTGTGGCGCAGATCTCGCTGGGTGTCGATGATGCGGAGCGGGCTGGGGCGTTCTGGGCTCAGGCTCTGGGGTATGTTCGGCGGCCGCCTCGCTGGGCGGGGGACGACTGGGTGGTGATCGAGCCGCCGCCGGCGGAGCGCGGCACCGCCATCGCGATGGACGTCAGCGAGAGCCGGGCCGAGAAGTTCCCGCGCATCCACCTGGATCTCGATGCCGGGGACGTCGACCTGGACGTCGAAGTGGACCGGCTCGTGGGCCTCGGTGCCCGGCGGGTCGACTGGCCCGGCTATCCGGCACCCGGCGAGCGGCATCCCGCCGAGGTGCCGTACGTGGTGCTCGCCGACCCCGAGCGGAACATCTTCTGCGTCGGCGGGAACCGCCGTGCCGCCGGCTCGGACCGGACTCAACCCGAGCGTGCCTGAACGCGCTGAGCGCCGGTCAGCGGGTGGCGGGCTGGTCGTCCCACTCCTCGAGGTGTTTGAGGTCGGCCACCAGGCCGTCGCGGATCACCTTGGCGCCGCGGTGGCGTTCGCGGATGAACAGGGCCAGCGCGCTGCCCAGGTAGACGGCCGAGAGCGCGACCATGACCACCTGGTTGGCCGCCTCGGGGAGCAGGATGCTGGTGGCGAACTGCACCAGGAACAGCGACATCAGCGCCGACGCGCCCCACATGCTCAGCCGCAGGTTGACCAGCAGGCTCACCGCGAACATCGACTGGGCCGCGGTGATCAGCAGCTCGAAGCGCTGGTGGGTGCTCAGCGGCAGCCCGTGGAGGCTGGCCGAGGCGATCGCGAAGACGATCGGGATGCTGCCGACCAGCAGGGTCCACTGGTTGACCTTGCTGGACAGTAGGGCGCCCAGGGCCTGCGAGGCGCGCAGGCGCCAGGCGTACAGGCAGGCGACGATCAGTTCGGGTGCCTCGCTGGCGACCGGGGCGGCCCACTGGACCAGCAGGAACTCGTCGATGTGCAGTTGGGTACCGCTGTGCACCACGGCGTCGGCGAAGTGCTCGGCGGTCATCAGGATGACTGCCGCGGCGGTCAAGAAGAGGGCCATCAACCACCAGCGGCGGGCCTTGCGGTCCTTCTCGGCGACCCAGGCGGACGTTCCCTTCAGCTCGGGTTCCTCCACCGGCGCTTGGGCGAGGCGCCACGCGTACAGCCCGAAGAGCGTGAGCAGCACACCGGCGTCGATCAGGGTGAGGGTGTGCCGTAACGGCAGGGTGAGGGAGTAGACCGTGGCGGCGCCGAGGAACACCACCTCGACCGACATGGTGTTGGCGAGGCGCACGTGGCCCGGCGACGGCACGCTCGGCTCGCGGGAAGTCTTGCCGGGATTGCGGCGGGCGATCAGCGCGGCGACCAGCACCACGAGCGGCCAGCCGAGCCCGACCAGCACCCGGTTGGCGCCGGTCATGTTCGCCAGCGCCAGCGAGCACGGGTCCGAGCCGCCGGACGCGGCGCAGTGTCCCTGCTCGGCGACCGTCTGGCCGGCCCGCATGGTGAAGACGAAGTCGACGCCGTATTCGGGCAGGACCGCGAGCAGCGCCAGGAAGGCCAGCGCCACCCCGGCGCTGACCTCGACCTCGGCGGCCTCGGCTGCCCAGGAGAGCAGAAATGCCGCGCCGACGATCGCGCCGCCGAAGACGGCCGCCGCCAGGAACGGGGACAGCTCGACGATCGGCAGTCCGGCGTAGTCGGCCAGGCCGGCGTAGGCACCGGGGACGGTGGCGGCGCCGGCGAGCGGCAGGGGCCACGGCGGCCGGGTGCGCTGAGCGGTGGGCATGCCGCCGCAGGTACCCCGCCGTCGGGCCCGCCATGCTGGCTAGCGCCAGAACACCTAGCTCGAAGGATGTGCACCGGCCCGCACCGGCACCACGTCCGGGGCGCCCAGCCGGGCCGCGTCCGCGGTCTCGTCGTCCGGCTGTTCCTGCGAGGCCCGTTCCGCCTCGACCCGCAGGCGGTAGTGCTCGACCTCCCGGTCGGTCTGCTCCTTGGTCCAGCCGAGCACGCCGGCCAGCAGCTCCGCGGCGATCGGCGCGGCCGCGCCGCCGCGGTCGAAGGTCTCGATCGAGATCCGGGTACGCCGGGTGAGCACGTCCTCGAGGTGCCGGGCGCCCTCGTGGCTCGCCGCGTAGTGCAACTCGGCCCGCAGGTAGTCCTCCGCACCGTCCACCTCCGAGCCCAGTGCCGGGTCCGCCCGGATCAGGTCGAGCACCTCGTGGATCAGGGTCCCGTAGCGGCCGAGCAGGTGTTCCACCCGGGCCACGTGTAGGCCGGACTCGGCGGCCAGCACCCGGCGGCGGTTCCACAGCGCGGGGTAGCCGGCCGCGCCGAGCAGCGGCACCTGGTCGGTGCAGGACGGCGGCACCGACCGGCCGAGCCCGTGCACGCAGGCGTCGACCGCGTCGCGGGCCATCACCCGGTACGTCGTGTACTTGCCGCCGGCGACCACGACCAGCCCGGGCGTCGGACTGCCGACGGTGTGCTCGCGGGACAGCTTCGAGGTCGACTCCGACTCGCCGGAGAGCAGCGGGCGCAGTCCGGCGTAGACACCTTGCACGTCGACCCGACTCAGCGGCGTGGCCAGCACCTGGTTGACCTGGTCGAGCAGGTAGTCGATGTCGTTGCTGGAGGCGGCCGGGTGCGCCTTGTCCAGCGCCCAGTCGGTGTCGGTGGTGCCGATGATCCAGTGCCGGCCCCACGGGATGACGAACAGCACGCTGGTGCTGGTGCGCAGGATCAGCCCGGTGTTGGAGCGGATCCGGTCGCGTGGCACGACCAGGTGGATGCCCTTGGAGGACCGGACGTGGAACTGGCCGCGCTCGCCGACCAGCGCCTGGGTGTCGTCGGTCCACACCCCGGTCGCGTTGATCACCTGCTGGGCGCGGACGTCGAAGCTCCGATCGTGCTCGAGGTCGTGCACGCGTACGCCGGTGACCCGCTCGCCCTCCCGGAGGAAGCCGACCACCTCGGCCCGTGAGGCGACCTGCGCACCGTACGCCGCCGCGGTGCGCGCCAGGAACATCGTGTGCCGCGCGTCGTCGAGCTGGGCGTCGTAGTACTGCAAAGCCCCCACCAGCGCGTCCTTGCGCAGCGCCGGCGATTCCCGCAGCGCGCCGCGCCGGGACAGGTTGCGGTGCCGGGGCAGCCCGCCGTGCAGCGCCATGGCGTCGTAGAGGGTCACCCCGGCGCCCGCGTAGAGCCGTTCCCAGACCCGGTGCCGCAGCGGGTAGAGGAACCGGACCGGGCGGGCCAGGTGCGGCGCCAGCCGGCCCAGGATCAGCCCGCGTTCCCGCAGTGCCTCCTTGACCAGCGCGAAGTCGAGCATCTCCAGGTAGCGCAGGCCACCGTGGATCAGCTTGCTGGACCGGCTCGAGGTGCCGGAGGCGAAGTCGCGCGCCTCGACCAGGCCGACGGCCAGCCCGCGGGTGGCGGCGTCCAGTGCGGAGCCCGCACCCACCACCCCGCCACCCACGACCAGCACGTCGAGCTCGGCGCCGGCCAGCGCGGCCAGCGCCGATTCCCGGGACGCCGGGGACAGGGTGGTCATCAACTTACGTCCACCCAGTCGAGGGTGCGCTGCACGGCCTTCTTCCACCGGGCGTACCCCTCCTCGCGTTGTTCGCTTGTCGAGACCGGCTCCCAGCGCTTCGATTCGTTCCAGTTCTCCCGCAGTTCGTCGGTCGACTTCCAGAACCCGACGGCGAGGCCGGCCGCGTACGCCGCACCCAGTGCCGTGGTCTCGGCGACCACCGGGCGGCTGACCGGCACGCCGAGCACGTCCGCCTGGATCTGCATGCACAGGTTGTTGACCGTGATGCCGCCGTCCACCTTGAGCACGTCCAGGGTGACGCCGGAGTCCTGGGCCATCGCCTCGACCACGTCCCGGCTCTGGTAGCAGATCGACTCCAGGGTCGCCCGGGCCAGGTGCGCGTCGGTGTTGAACCGGGACAGCCCGACGATCGCGCCGCGTGCGTCGGAGCGCCAGTACGGCGCGAACAGCCCGGAGAACGCCGGTACGAAGTAGACGCCGCCGTTGTCCGGGACCTGGGCGGCCAATGCCTCGCTCTCAGCCGCCGAATTGATCACGTGGAGCTGGTCGCGCAGCCACTGCACGGCAGACCCGGTGACCGCGATCGATCCCTCCAGGGCGTAGACCGGCGCGGTGTCGCCGAACTGGTAGCACACGGTCGTGAGCAGACCGTGTTCCGAGCGGACCAGCTCGGTGCCGGTGTTGAGCAGCATGAAGTTGCCGGTGCCGTAGGTGTTCTTGGCCTCGCCGGGGGCGAAGCACACCTGCCCGACGGTGGCCGCCTGCTGGTCGCCGAGGTCGCCGGTGAGCGGCACCTCGCCGCCGAGCGTGCCGGGCCAGCGGGCCACGCCGTAGGTGTTCGGGTCGGACGACGGCCGGATCTCCGGCAGCATCGACCGGGGGATGCCGAAGAAGCCGAGCAGCTCGGGGTCCCAGTCGAGCGTCTCGAGGTTCATCAGCATGGTGCGGCTGGCGTTGGTCACGTCGGTGAGGTGGTTGCCGCCGTCCACGCCGCCGGTCATGTTCCACAGCAGCCAGCTGTCCGTGTTGCCGAAGATCGCGTCGCCGCGCTCGGCCGCGGCCCGGACCCCGTCGACGTTGTCCAGGATCCACTGGATCTTTCCGCCGGAGAAGTAGGTGGCCGGCGGCAGCCCCGCCTTGCGGCGGATCACGTCGCCGCGGCCGTCCCGGTCGAGCGCCGAGGCTATCCGGTCGGTGCGGGTGTCCTGCCAGACGATCGCGTTGTAGTAGGGCCGCCCGCTCTTGCGGTCCCACACCACCGCGGTCTCCCGCTGGTTCGTGACGCCGAGCGCAGCCAGGTCGCTGGCCTGCAGGTTCGCCTTCTGCATGGCGGTGCGGATCACCGTGACCGTGCGGTCCAGGATCTCCACCGGATTGTGCTCGACCCAGCCGGCCTGCGGCAGGATCTGCTCGTGCTCGAGCTGGTGGCGG